>NZ_JAKJSU010000003.1:0-980 GCF_050337265.1 Vibrio lamellibrachiae | reverse complement strand
GTCCGGATTGGAGTCTGCAACTCGACTCCATGAAGTCGGAATCGCTAGTAATCGTAGATCAGAATGCTACGGTGAATACGTTCCCGGGCCTTGTACACACCGCCCGTCACACCATGGGAGTGGGCTGCAAAAGAAGTGGGTAGTTTAACCTTTCGRGGAGGACGCTCACCACTTTGTGGTTCATGACTGGGGTGAAGTCGTAACAAGGTAGCCCTAGGGGAACCTGGGGCTGGATCACCTCCTTATACGATGATTTTCACGATGAGTACCCACACAGATTGATATGTTTAAAAAGTTAAGAGTTTAATGCTGGGTCTGTAGCTCAGCTGGTTAGAGCGCTCGCCTGATAAGCGGGAGGTCGGTGGTTCAAGTCCACTCAGACCCACCAATTCTTTTCCCAAAAAGAATTGGCTTTAAAGCATTAAGTTTATGGGGCTATAGCTCAGCTGGGAGAGCGCCTGCCTTGCACGCAGGAGGTCTGCGGTTCGATCCCGCATAGCTCCACCATCTTTAAGTGTTTTCTCAATCGAGTGTTTTTAAAAATGGTTTTTTTCTTTTCGAAGGAATAAAATCTGCTCTTTAACAATTTGGAAAGCTGACGAACAACGACTTTGATCGGTTGTTGTTCAAAATAAAAGTTCTCAAATCCTAGATGATTTAATCAACTAGGTACCAACACACATTCAAGTGTTCTTGGAAACATCATAACTTCGGTTGTGATTGTTTAATATTTGAGTCCGGCAAAATCGAAATGTTGTCTCGCTCATTCAAATAATGAGACAACGAGTTTACACCTTGGTTAGTTGCCATACAGAAACCTTTTGGGGTTGTATGGTTAAGTGACTAAGCGTACACGGTGGATGCCTTGGCAGTCAGAGGCGATGAAAGACGTAATAACTTGCGATAAGCCCAGATTAGGTAGTAATAACCTTTTGAGTCTGGGATTTCTGAATGGGGAAACCCACGTGCATAAGCACGTA
>NZ_JAKJSU010000002.1:0-28347 GCF_050337265.1 Vibrio lamellibrachiae | reverse complement strand
ATTCAATATTACTGTCAGCTCAGACCCCATCAATATAATGGCGGGCTGACACCTAATGAGTCAGAACGGTTGTTCTGGTTAAACTCTAAGATCGTGGCCAATATTAGTTGACCACTACACATCGATAAATTTTCTTGGTTTAAGTGTTCGGTAATTCATTTTTAAAAGCCTTCCTATTGTTAGAGCGTATGTAGATTTTAGAGGCGGCTAAATGCGAGTTTTCTAGATAAGCGGACAAAAAAGTGCTTTGTGACTTTTAGAGGCGATTTTTTCGCCTAGACAGTTTGAAATTAGGCGGGAGATAGTGGCTTTTCAACTACTGTATATTGTAATTATTTTACAATTATTTTGATCCAGAGAGGTTAAGTACAACGTGTGATATGCGGGTAAGTACTTTTTAAATAGGGGCTTACAGAGGTTTTGGGCGACTCAAAAACGGTGAAAGCCCAATGTTGGTAGCATTGGGCTTTCGAATTTTTAGATTTTCGATTGGTAAGATCGATTATCTTTTCTATGCAGCAGGTTGGATTCTATCCGACTAATTCCTTGGTAGGGAATTAAACGCGGATGAAGTCCATGTGCTCAACTTTAGGCTTGAACGCGTGACGTTGAACGTCTTGTGGCTTAACCTTAACTTCTGCGCCGTCGATCACAAGAGTGATGCCTTCGTAGAATTCTGGCTTATCCATTTGGTTCATAACTTCGTTATGAGCTAGAGCGATTGCTACTGGAGCTGCTTCGCCACCGTAAACAACTGCTGGGAAATTACCTGTGTGACGTAGGCGGCGGCTCGCACCCTTACCTAGTTCAGTACGTACTACTGCTTCAAATTTCATAGTTTTACTCTCAAATTAGTAAACATTAAATATCACATCCACAATGCGACCTTGTGAGATGCCTTACGTTCGACAGTGACCGAAGTTACTATCAAAACGAGCGCGGATACTAACATTCCTATACAAGCCGAGCAATAGCTTACAAAGTAAATAGAATGATTTTTAGGTTTTTCACACGATTTCGGACAAACTTCAGCCAAACCTGACGGAAAGAGTTACTGTTATTACTGTTGAATCAAATGACTATCGACAACGCTTACGTTCAATAATGCTTCAAGACAATATTTATTGCTGAGAAATATTGAGAGTTAACGTCGCTTTTAAGCCACCCATAGTACTTGTTCCAAGAAGTAATTGGCCTCGATAGCTGTGAGCCATTTCACTTACAATGTTAAGACCTAACCCTGTACCTGGCGTTGTTTCATCCAAGCGAACACCACGTTTTTTGGCTTGCAGGTGCTTCTCTTCGGGGATGCCCGGACCATCATCTTCTACGTGAATATGAATGATTTTTGATGGGGTGACAGTGCAATGCACTCGAATCGTTGAATGGGCCCACTTATAAGCGTTTTCCAGTAGATTACCGAGCATTTCATCTAGGTCGGTAGAGTCTGCGGCGACTTCGATATCCAAATCGATTTCATTAATGAGTATTAACTCTCGAGAAGCGTAGACTTTATCGAAGGCCATTGATATTTCATCGATTCGTTCGCTGGGGTTAGCTTTTACTGAAAGGATATTTGCAGCACCTGCCATACGAGCTCTGCCTAAATGGTAATCAATATGGCTCTGGATCTGTTCAATAGCGGGTAGCAGTTTAGCCTGTTCATCTAGTGGTAAGGTTGAAATTTCATTTTTAAGTACAGAAAGAGGCGTTTTAAGAGCGTGAGATAAGTTGCCGCCATGATTTCTTGCGCGTTCTAATAGCTCTTGATAGTGGAACAAAAGTGCGTTGAGATCAGAAACAAGCGGGTAGACTTCTTTTGGGTACTCTTCAGCTAACTGGTTCTGTTTACCAGCACGCAAAGCGGCGAGTTCGCGCTGCATTTTACCCAGTGGACGAAGTGACCAACCGACTTGTAAGCCAATAAGAATGAGTATGCCACTAAACAGTAATCCAAGAATCAACCATAGTTGACCGGTTAAATGGCTCAGGGTGGCTTTCAGCGGCGCTTCATCTACACCAACTAGTATATGGACGGGACTCGAAACACCCGGCAGATAAATAGTTTGCGTGATATATATGAGCTTTTCGCCTTTAGCCCCCAGTAACTTAGTCCGAATAGGTAATGACAGGCTCTGAATGTTTTTGTCCCAAAGTGAACGAGACCGTAGAGATTGCTCTTCGCTAGCAATAACCCAATATAAGCCGCTATAGGGCTGACTGAATCTAGGATCTGAAAGGCGTGTAGGTAGCGACAAACGATCATCAGCATCGGCCTCTACGTGCGCGGTGATCTCATCCATAGCTAACCCAAGCTGACTTTTAACATCACTAATTAGATAGTCATGCACTAGCTTGGGTATGCCAACGCCTGCCGCTAAAATCATTGCTGTGAGCCAAAGTGACGCAGCAATGAGTAGGCGGCTTTTAAGACTTATTCGCTTAATTGCTGGAAACCTAGTCGGCATTCAATTGATACCCTAGTCCACGTACGGTTTTGATAACCTTTGGTGCAATTTTTTTACGTATACGGCCGATGAATACTTCGACAGTATTTGAGTCTCGATCGAAATCTTGTTTGTAAATGTGTTCGACTAACTCTGTTCGTGAAATAACTTTCTCTGGATTGTGCATGAAATAAGCCACAACTTTATATTCGAGTGCAGTTAGGCTAATGACTTGCCCTTGCCATAACACTTTGGAAGTTCGAGTATCCAAGCTTAGATCACCAATTTGCATGACTGGTGCAGCATTGCCTGACGCTCGGCGTAGCTGTGCACGGATGCGAGCAATGAGCTCCACCATTTCGAAAGGCTTAGTTAAATAATCATCAGCGCCAGCATTTAAGCCTTCAACACGTTGGGTAAGGGTGTCGCGAGCACTTAGGATAACAACTGGAGTGTTGATGTTTTCATCACGAATACCCTTTAGGACAGTTAAACCATCGAGCTTTGGAAGCCCTAAGTCTAAAACAATCGCGTCCCACTCTTCTGAGGTGGCTCGATAAAGAGCGTCAATTCCATCTTGTGAGAGTTCAGGAACCCAACCAGCAGATTCTAGTGTTTGAATAATTTGTTCACCTAGGCGAGGGTCATCCTCTACGACTAATATTTTCATGCTGAATTCTCTTTATTATTTATGCGCTATTTTTTTATAACGTCATGTAAGTTGCGGCCTTTGATTTCTATCATCTCAAGCGTTGTTGCGTTGTACTCAACTTTAATCACATTCTGTTCGTGAACCAGTTTGAGTTCATAAATCCATTCGTCGTCGTCCTCTTCCAACTCGACTCGGATCACTCGGCCATGAAGTTGCTTGTCTACAGTGGCATAAAGCTCAGAAAATGGTTGAATCAACCCTTGTTGAACCGCTTCGTATACTTCATCTTGGTCTTCATCAAGTTCAACCCGAGTCCCTTCTTTGTAGGCATCTAGAACGAGTTCATGACCTGATGGTACGGGCTCAGTAACCTCCGCAGCAACTGGGAGTACAGTGAAAGCCAGAGTGAATATTAAGGCTTTGATAGATTTTGTAAGCATATGGAAACCTTAGTTGTATAACGGCTTACCCCAAACAATGTGTAGAGTAACTGAACCTAGTATAAAAAACAGTGATGAATGGAAAGTGAACCACTTTGCGATTTACGATTTCATCATCGATTTTGTAATTCATCTTCGAAAATTTTGTCCCTCATCTTCCAGAATCGGCCCGATTTACGTGCAATAACAAATTGAGGAGGGCGAAAGCGATGTTGGTTGGAAGCAACTTTGGTTGGAGATGCTTCTTCAAAAGGTCGATGCCTATCTGCCAAATGAGGGCGAACAAACTGCTCTTTAAATCGTTGTTTCTGTTTCTTGCTTACGAGTGGCCAGAATTCATGCACTTGTGCTTGGTTCTCGCCAAGGTAAGTGACCTTTAGTTGTGATTTACCTGATTGATCTTTATGCACCGACAAATTCATCTCTAAACATTCGAAAACCAGAGCATCTTTCAGGTTCAATGCCTCTTTAAGTTTTTTATCGGGGTCAACTAACGTTGCATCGCATTCATGGCAAATACGCGCCGCAATATCATTATCAGCACCGCATTCATTACAATATTTAGCACGAAAACGATAGCCGCAATGTTCACGTTCGCCGGTGTCTTTGTCTGTGAAAAATCCTTGGCATCGTCGGCCAAAGTGCTCTAACAAGAAACCGTTGCTATCTAACTTACCCCAAAAGTTGTTATTAAAACCACAAGCGGGGCAAGGGATAGTAACAATGTCACTGTTCGAATCAGGCTTTGGGTCTCCGACTTCTGGTTGATAAAGGTCGTAGTTGTTTCCCGCATAATCGAGAATCAAGCACTCTTCTTTTCCAGGTGAAAGGCGTAAGCCTCGACCAATGATCTGTTGGTAAAGACTGACAGACTCCGTTGGTCTTAAAATCGCGATAAGATCAACGTGAGGGGCGTCAAATCCAGTAGTTAGTACAGAGACGTTAACCAAGAACTTAATATCTTGCTGCTTAAAACGTTGAATGATGTCATCTCTCTCAACGGTTGGCGTGTCGCCAATCACAATGGCTGATTCAGCGGGTGGAAGCAGTTGCAAGATTTCTTGCGCATGACGAACCGTTGCAGCGAAAACCATCACACCTTTTTTTTCTGCGGAGTATTGAAGGATCTGCTGAACGATTTGAGGGGTCGCTCGTTTAGCCTGATCAATGACCATATCAAGCTCTGCTTCTTTGTATCGCCCTGTGCTCGCAGGCTTCAATTGAGAGAAATCATAAGAAAGTACAGGGGCGTCCATCATTCTAGCTGGAGTTAAAAAATTCTCATCTAACAAGTAATGGATAGGAAGTTCAAAAATACAATCTCTGAAGAAACGAGGGTCTTCACTTCGTACTTGCCCTCGGGTGTGATATTGATAAATCCACCCCATACCAAGGCGATAAGGCGTTGCAGTAAGCCCAAGCACTTTTATGCCTGAGTTTAACTCTCTTAAATGGGTGATCACTTTTTGGTAACTACTGTTTTTATCATCGGGAACGCGGTGGCACTCATCAATGACCAGTAGTGAAAATTGATCCTTAAATTCATCGAGATTGCGGACAACGGATTGAACGGAAGCGAATACGACCTGTTGATCGGTTTCTTTACGCCCTAGTCCTGCGGCAAAAATTGCTCCTTTTTCACCATACCCTTCATATTTTTCATGGTTTTGCTCAACGAGCTCTTTGACATGGGCAAGTACCAATACTCGTCCTTTCGCTAAGCGTGCAAGATCTGCAATCACTAAGCTTTTTCCTGCTCCGGTAGGGAGGACGATAACTGAAGGCGTGGAATGCTTTCGAAAATAGTGGATTACAGCTTTTACTGAGTCAGCTTGGTAGGGACGAAGAGTGTACATAGAGACAAAGAACTAGGAGTGGGATAACGCATGTTATCAGCTTACTCTACAATGAGTAAGGCTTTATAAACATCAGTTACTAAGTGTGTATAAAGCCAGTTGCTACCAACTCTTATCAGCACTAATCTTTTTATCTATAAAGAATCCTTTTATTAGTGCCTAATTTGTATTAACGAACCTATAGATGATATATAATTTTGAACTTCATCACAGTACGAGGTAATCATGCGTTTAGATAAGTTTTTATGCGATTCGCTAGGTGTAACAAGAAAAGAAGCACATCAGATTCTACGATCAAAAAAAGTGAACGTTGATGGCGCTATGGAAAAAAGAGCTGCGTCACACGTGACCGAAGAGTCAGTGGTTGAATGGCAGGGCAATCAGCTTAAGCTATCTGGACCTCGTTACATTATGCTTTATAAGCCAGAAGGCTTTGTTTGTTCACATGAAGATGGAACAAACCCAACGGCATTTGAACTGATTGATGAAATAAAAATGGACCAGCTCCATTTTGCTGGTCGCCTAGATGTTGATACGACAGGTTTGGTATTAATCACTGATGACGGCAAATGGTCTCACCGAATTACTTCGCCAAAACATAAGTGCCAAAAAACTTATCGCGTTTGGTTGGTTGAACCTGTTGAAGATGATTACGTCGAGAAGTTCAAAGAAGGCATTCAGCTGAAAAGCGAAGACGGTTTAACATTACCTGCTCATTTAGATGTAAGAGCTGAAAAAGAAGTATTGCTAACGATTCATGAAGGCAAATACCACCAAGTAAAACGTATGTTTGCAGCACTTGGTAACAAAGTTGAAGCTCTTCACCGCGAAAAAATTGGTGAAATTGAGATGGACGAATCACTGGAACTTGGTGAGTACCGCTATTTAACGGAAGAAGAAGTCAATTCTATTTGGAAATAATCCCTTCTTTGGGAATTACTTTATTTCCAAACTGGAACTCGCCTTTGTAGGCTGAAGCGTTACTATTGTTCATTCAATAACAATCCAGATTATGGTCGCCTTATCTAGTTATAGGGCGACCACATAATCCGCAAAAAACTAGATAATCAATGACACAAAACACGATATCTTCATCTGCAACTCCTCAGCAAATAAGCTTCTTACTCTTTGCTGTGCTGGGCGCTATAGGGGCGTTAACCCCACTCGCTATAGACATGTACTTACCAGCGATGCCTGCCATTGCGGAAGACTTAGGAGTGAGAGCTGGCGAAGTCCAATTTACATTAACGGCTTATTTAGCTGGCTTTGCGATTGGGCAACTTTTTCATGGGCCATTTGCTGACAGCTTTGGACGCCGCCCAGTATTGCTTGTTGGTGTATTCTTCTTTGCAATAGCGAGCGTAGTAAGTGCAACAACAACAGGCATTGATGCATTGACTTATGTTCGATGTGCTCAAGGTTTTGCTGGTGCTGCGGCTGCGGTTGTTATTCAAGCCGTTGTACGAGATATGTTTGATCGAGAGGACTTCTCTCGCGCTATGTCGTTTGTCACGTTAGTCATGACGATTGCGCCTCTGCTTGCTCCGATGATTGGCGGCTACTTGGCCATTTGGTTTGGCTGGCGCTCAATATTTTGGGTATTGGCCGGATTTGCGATTATTGTCATCGCACTGACGATATGGAAGATCCCTGAGACATTACCGGTCGAAAAACGTCACCCTTTACGGTTAGGAACAACACTTCGTAATTATATGGGGCTGTTTCGTAACCCAACAGCTATGGGGCTAATCTTAGCTGGTGCATTCTCGTTCGCGGGTATGTTCGCATTTTTAACCGCTGGCGCGTTTGTCTATATTGATATCTATGGTGTACGTCCAGACCAGTTTGGTTATCTATTTGGTTTGAATATTGTCGCTATGATCATCATGACAGCGATTAATAGCCGATTGGTTAAAAAATTAGGCTCTCACACAATGATGCGATTTGGGCTATCAATACAACTCATTGCCGGTATCGGTTTATTAGTAGGTTGGATACTTGATCTAGGCTTGTGGGGAATAGTGCCTTTTGTTGTTATGTTTATAGGTACCATTTCGACAATTGGCAGTAACTCGATGGGACTATTGTTAAGTGGTTATCCCAATATGGCGGGCACCGCGTCTTCATTAGCGGGCACATTAAGGTTTGGCACAGGCTCAATTATTGGCGCGGTAGTAGCTGCAATGCCAAGTGATGTAGTTTGGCCGATGATATTAGTTATGACGGCCTGTTCTGTGCTGTCGATAGCATTCTATTGGACATTAGGAAGAAAGGCATAGTGTCAAATTATACAAGTGAAATTCAAAAACTGGTTAACTCTGCATTGGCAGAACTGCATGCTGAACATGCAACGGGTAAACTGGCAGATGCACCGATTGCTAATAACCACTTCTTAGTACATTGGGTAACTAAGTCATTAAAGAGTCATCGCTTTGAACGTTGCGTTGTTCCCGACTTGATCCGTTGGCAGAAGTCAGGGCGTTCTAAAGGTGACAGTGCTGGGCTACCATTCATCTTTAAGCGTATTTCTGTATTTTACGCTCAGTTCTTTAAAGATAATGACCAAGGAGCCGAGATCAAAGACAGTGATATTGAAAAATTCTTAGATTTGATGATTGCAAATAACTGGGATGTTTCAACGTCTGAGCCACTTATTGGCGGTGGTAAGATTCAAATTTTCACTGACGGGCATAGTTCTCTGGCTTTGTGTGCGGATCAGTGTGACGATTGTTTTGATGGCGAGTTGTTGACTAAACCAATGCACTGGTTTGTGCGTGGCAATCATGCTGAATTTATTGAAAAGGCTGCAGCTTCAGGGTTTATGGCTCATAAAGTAACAGACTACAAATCGGTGGTTAAATACCATGGTGAGTATGTCATCTACCCAAACAATCAAGGTATTCACTTGGCTGAAATACCGCTGAATTTGAAAACAGATTAATAGGTCTAAACTTTATTTGTTTACTTAAGTTAGATAGAGCACTGGGCGGTTACCGTTTGGCTTTGGCTAAACGTGTATCAGCTCAGTGTTTTCATTTCAGCTCTATGTTTTAGTTAATCTCTTTGGCTTTTCTTACTATTGCCTTAACCATTCCGTTAAAAATAAACAGATGTGCAGGCATCATAGCAAACCAATACAACAACCCTAAAAACCCTTGTGGGTGCCACCATGCGGTGACTGTCAATTCTCGTTCATCACCCAAGTCAGAAATAGAAACCTCTAACCGTCCTAACCCTGGTCCTTTCATGCCAAAGAAAAGTGACAAAAATTGATTGCGTTCACAACGAATAACCTTCCAGGAATCAATGAAATCACCAACTTTGAGCTCCGGTTCTTCAGGCTCTCTGCGCTTTGGTATGCCGCCACCAAAAAACAAATCAAGCCATTCGCGAGTACGCCATAATATGTTGGCAAAGAAGTAACCCTCTTTACGACTGCCAATTTGTTTAGCGACTTCCCATAACTGTTCAGACGTTAACGATGTTCTTATACTGGCTCCAGCCTGTTTAGGATAATAGCCGTAACCCGGTTGCCAACGATTCAGAGCTTCTGGCTCAAACCCCCAGACATTGCTTCGAACGAATGTACCTTCTTCTTCAATGGCTGTTTTGACCGCTTGTTCATAAGAGATTAAAGTCTGCGGATAATATTGATGCGCCTCGTTTGAATCAGACACATAATCGTGGGCAAGTCCTCCTAACAGGGCACGACCAATATTACTAGGGACTGACGTGACCAAACCAAGCCAATGAGACGCAAGGTTAGGGGTGAGTAAAGATGTAGACCATAGGCGAAATGGCTTACCGGCTATCCGGCAAATGATTTTGAATTGCTCACGATAAGTAAGTATGTCGGGACCACCTGCGGAGAAAAGCCGATGTTCACTAGGCTCTTCTTTAGCCAGTTCGATTAAGTAATGATTGAGGTTTTCCAATGCGATCGGGTTTGCTTTTGAGTCGACCCATTTTGGCGCGATCATGATAGGAAGGTTGTAAACGAAGTCTCGCATTATTTCGAAAGCGGCCGAGCCAGGGCCGATGATGACTCCTGCTCGAAGCTCGGTTATTGGGACTTGGCCTTGCCTGAGTATTTCACCTGTTTGTCGACGAGCATCGAGATGGTCTGAATGACCAACTTGAGGTTGTAGGGCACTTAAAAATATAACCTGTGTTGCTTTACTTTCTAATAGTGCGTTCTTGAAGTTTTCAGCTAATGAAAGCTCATAGTCGATAAAGTCATGCCCAACAGCCATACCGTGAACAAGAAAGTAAATAAGATCAAATTGTGGGATTAAACGTTTGGTGGCTTCCAAATCGCTCAGGTCAAGAAAAGAGAAATCAAGATTAGGGTGGGGGGAGACTCGAGCTTTTAAATAATCGAGATGTCGAGTTGCTGCAGTTACGCTGTAACCTTGATTGATCAGTATAGGCAGTAATTGTGAACCGACGTAACCAGACGCACCAAGCACCAATACTTTTTTCATACTTTATAAATTCCCTTTCATAACTCTGTTAGCTTACTCCTAATTTTGCACGATTCTCATCAGCTGTCGTCGACTAATTTCAATAACTGTATACTATAACCGACTGATCTTTCGTTCATTCTATATTCTGAGGTGACTATTTTGTCGCTAATATCTCAAATACGCTTTCATACTAAAGATGGTTTCTTCCGTCAGATGCTAGCGATAGCTTTACCGATCACATTACAAAGCATTATGTTTTCGAGCCGAGGCCTAGTCGATGTGCTTATGTTAGGGCAGTTAGGCGAGGCAGAAATAGCGGCTGTCGGTGTTGCGGCTAGGGCAACGTTTGTCACAACAATAATGCTGGTCGGTGTCACGACGGGCGGAGCACTGTTAACGGCTCAATATTGGGGGGCAGGGGATAAAAAGGGTGTGACTGAAAGTACCGCACTCACATGGATAGTGTCTTGTTTTGTAGCCGCACTTACCGCTGCTCTCTTTATTCTGTTTCCCAGTCAGATTATGGCATTGACGACAGATTCTCAGCTAATCAATCAATTAGGCAGTGAATATTTAAGAATCGCATCGGTAAGTATGTTTGCCGTGGCCTGTGTGGTCAGTATGTCCGTTGGCTTAAGGGCAATGCATAAGCCGGGCGTCAGTACGTTCTTCAGTGGTATTGGTATAGCGTCAAATATCTTTTTAAATTGGGTTCTGATCTTTGGTCACTTAGGGTTTCCCGAAATGGGAATTAAAGGAGCAGCAATCGCAACTGTTGTGAGTGGCGCTATTGAAGTATTAACTCTCTATGGTTATTTGTATTTTAAAAAGCACCTGCTGGCATTTGGAGTGAATGATATTAGAGCGATCATTGATTGGTACAAAATCAGTCGTTTCTTAAAGCTATCATTACCTACCACATTTAATTTTCTGGCGTGGGCCGGTGGTCTGTTTGTTTATCATGCCATCATGGGCCAGTCAGGCGTTCAAGGGTTAGCCGCGTTGTCAGTTATGACGCCTGTTGAGTCTATTTCACTGGCATTAATGATAGGTATGTCTAGCTCAGCCGCTGTGCTAGTGGGTAATCAATTAGGTGCGAAGGAGTATGAGTCAGTTTACTATCAGGCTATTGCGCTATTGATGGTCAATTTTGTGGTGAGTATCTTTGTCTCTATTGCGTTGTACCTCGTTCATACCCCGGTACTAAATGCATTTAGTGCTCTTACAGAGGAAACTCGAGCTCTTTCTGAAATGTTCATCATGATTCTTTGTGTCGGCATCGTGATCCGTTCAATTCCAATGATGGCGATAAACGGTATTTTACGTGCAGGTGGCGATGTAAAATTCTGCTTATATCAAGATTTGGTTGCACAGTGGCTAATAGGGATTCCATTTGCTGCAATTGCGGCATTGTGGTTAGGTTGGGAACCTCAGTGGATTTACGTACTATTTCTGACCGAGGAAGTGGTGAAGTGGTTTGGATCATTACGCAGGGTCAAAAGCAAGAAGTGGATGAATAACTTAATCGAAAATGAGAAGTGACGCGTCGAATTATTGCAAGTCAATGCATATCTTGTGATCTGGTATTCAAAATGCTTTCTAGAAAGCTAGATTTAGTGTAGATTCTCATTCCCAATCAAATTATTGCGAGCTAATTAATGTTACAGCTGACCGACCTGTGTAAAGGATATGTAGATGGTGGTGAATTTCACCCTGTTTTACAAGGCGCTGAATTAACATTAAATCAAGGTGATCAAGTAGCGTTAATGGGAGAAAGTGGTACTGGAAAAAGTACGCTTTTGAACTTGATAGCTGGTTTGGATGCAATAGATTCAGGCGAAGTTTGGTACCCAAATTTTTCAATGCATGCTAGCCCTGAGCATCGACGAACTGCTTACCGTCGTAATAATATTGGCCTTATCTTTCAGCAGTTTAATCTGCTGCCTACACTTAATATTGCAGATAATATTCGCTTCTGCCGCCAGTTAAAAGGTTTACCAGAAGACCATGGATTATGGCGACAAATTTTGTCTGCACTCGATCTTATGCCTCTTCTAGGACGTTACCCAGAAGAAGTGTCTGGTGGTCAACAACAAAGAGCAGCTATTGCGCGTGCGTTGTATATGGAACCGAAAATTTTATTAGCGGACGAGCCGACTGGAAGTTTGGATGAGCGAAATGCAGAAGCCGTCATGCGTTTGTTGACTTCTTTGACACGTCAACTTGATTGTACGCTTTTACTTGTTACACACAGTGAGAAAGTAGCAGAACACATGGATGGCCGTATACGCCTTCAAGGAGGGCAATTACATGTTATGGCCCGTAGTTAAAGCGCTACTCGGGCATTACCGTCGTTATCCTCTTCAAATAATCTTAGTCTTACTTGGGTTAACACTGGGTGTTTCACTATTAGTTGGTGTGACCTCGATAAACCATCATGCACGTGCAAGCTATGCCGATGGTGAAAAACTATTTTCAAACCCATTACCTTATCGAATCCGCCCTAAACACGTATCCAACAAAGTGCCACAAGGTTTATACATTCAGTTAAGACGCGATGGTTTTAATGAATGTCTCCCTTTTGATCAACAAGTGATTAAAACGGCTAAAGGGGATGACCTTGTATTAGTTGGTATTGATCCTGTCGCCATGCTTCAAGTGAAGCAAGGGATGTCATTAAAAGAGTTGAAAAACCTAGATTTGATGAAGCCACCGTACCCTATAGTTGTGAGTCAGGGGCTAGCGGAGAGGCTTGATTGGGAGGACGGTGATTTCATGACTTTGAATGATCAGTCCCGGCTAGGTCCAATCGTTGTTGATAAGAATAAAAGCTTAACAGGCACTCGAATGATTGCCGATATTTCACTACTCAGAATGCTTAATCGAAGCTCTGGATTGGACTTGATCGCCTGTGGTGATATGTCCAAAGCTAAATTAGCGAAACTGAAAGGAAATCTTCCAAACGGATTGACCTTAGTTCGTAGCTCTCGCTCTGAATTAGAATCATTGACCAACGCGTTCCATATGAATCTTAGTGCGTTGGGTATGCTTTCTTTTGTTGTTGGCTTATTTATCTTCTACCAAGCAATCTCACTTTCGTTTGTTCAGCGTCAACCTCTCGTTGGTATGTTAAGGCAAACGGGTGTATCAGGTTGGCAACTTGCTAAAGCATTATCGCTTGAGTTGTTTAGCATGATCCTAATTAGTTGGTTCTTCGGTAATATACTCGGTTTAATGCTAGCTAATCAGCTTATTCCTGCAGTAGCAACTAGCTTAGGTGAGCTGTACGATGCGAGCGTTGGAATAGAGATTAGTTGGAGCTATCATTCAAGCTTATATAGCTTAGGTATGTGCGTCTTAGGCGTCGCGACAGCGTGTATTTGGCCACTTGTGCGTTTGTTACGCTCTCAACCTAATCGTTTAACGTCTAGGCTCTCTTTGGTTCGATTTGCAGGGATAGAATTTACCTTCCAAGCATTCCTTGCATGTATATTGTGTGTCGTTGCCGTTGCAGTCTATCAAGTGCCACAAACGCAAGAAACAGGCTTCACCCTGATTGCCTTAATGCTCATGAGTGTAGCCTTGTTTACACCATTTTTGATCTGGAAAGTCTTTACTAGTTTTACCTACTCTTTACGTTGGGTGAAGTTACGTTGGTTCTTTGCAGACGCAGCGGCGAGTATGAGTTATCGCGGTGTTGCAACCATGGCGTTAATGCTCGCGATGGCAGGCAATATAGGTGTAGAAACCATGATTGGCAGCTTTCGTGATACCACGGATAAATGGCTGACTCAACGCTTAGCTGCTGATGTCTATATTTACCCAAGCAATAACTCAGCTGCACGCCTAAGCACTTGGCTACAAAAACAACCTGAGGTTGAGAGTGTTTGGTGGCGTTGGGAGAAAGATGAGGCAACGAAGCAAGGTGTACTACAGATTGTGAGTACTGGTGCCTCAGATGCAGAATTAGATGCACTAACTGTAAAGCTAGGTATTCCAAATTACTGGTATCACCTACATCATTCTAAAGGGGTGATGATCAGTGAGTCTATGTCACTTAAGCTGGATATTCGCCCTGGTGACTTCATCAATCTATCGAATAAATTAGGTCAACGATGGCAGGTTGTTGGTGTCTACTATGATTACGGCAACCCGTATAATCAAGTGCTGTTGTCTCATAGAAATTGGCTAAATGGCTATGCTGGGAGCGGCGATGTTGCACTTGGTATTGAACTTAAACCTGACGTTAATCCGACAGGACTTAAAAATCGATTAGAAGCCGTATTTAGACTTAGTTCTGACCGTGTTTATGATAATAGTGATATTCACACTCAAGCGATGAAAGTTTTTGATCGAACATTTGCTATTGCCGATACTCTTGGCAACATAACTTTACTTATAGCGGTGTGTGGGATCTTCTTTGCCACTTTGGCTGGAGAAGTTTCAAGGCAGCGGCATATATCTTTACTGCGCTGTTTTGGTATTTCAGGAAAAGAACTGGTTGTTATCAGTGGACTTCAGCTGTTTGTGTTCTGCATGATAGCGATAGCGATTGCTATGCCTTTAGGTCTTGCATTGGCGAATCTCGTTGTTGACGTGGTGATTAAGCAATCTTTCGGCTGGACTCTGGAACTTAAATTTGTACCAATCGAGTATGTAAAAACCATACTTTGGGTAATGACCTCACTAATGATTGCCGGAGCGTTACCCGTGTTGCGAACCATTAAAAATACACCGATGAAATCTCTGAGAGATGCGCTTTAAATGACGAAAAAACCGGAAAAACGAAAGCTAAGTGTAGTCAGAGTCGTATTAGTACTTATGGTCATGACTATTGTCGCGACTCTGCTATATTTGGACTCTGAACAATCGGTGAGTAAAGAGTTGTCTGGAACTCAAAGCATGGTTGTGGATATGATACAAAAGCAGGTGTTTGAGCCTGTTCTTCCCGACACTTCAGTAACCTTACCTGATGATTTTCGTTTTCACCCTGAATACCAGCATGAGTGGTGGCAATATTTTGCAAATGTAGTAGATGAAGAGGGCCATGAATACGCCATTCAATGGAGTTATTTTCGTATTGCCAGTGACGAGCGAAGAACCGCTGGTTGGCAGAGCCCTCAAATCTACATTTCTCATGTCGTAATATCAAACAGTACTCAAGTATGGAAAGAGCAACGCATTGCGCGTGGTGGGATTGGTCAAGCTGGTATGATCGTTAATCCATTTAAAATATGGATTGATAACTGGTGTTGGCAATCGTTAGGAAATACCCCGTTTCCAGGTGAAATGGAGATTTCTACTAACGAATTTGACCTGAAATTACGCACTCAAACTTCCGGCCCATTTGCACTGTTAGGTGAAGATGGTTACCAACCTAAACATGACTTACTGCCAATCGCCGCATTTAACATTAGTGCTCCATTTTTATCTGTTAAAGGTGAGATGACACTTGGTGAAAATAAAACGGTGAGAGTAAAAGGCAATGCATGGATGAGTAAAGAGTGGGGCAGCCAGCTTATTTCTCAGCGTCAGAAAGGCTGGGATTGGTTTGTAATTGATTTAAACGAAAGTGAAACCTTAACCGTTAGCCGATATCGCCATCAAGAACAAATGCCATATATCTATGGAACCATCATCAGCAACACTGGAAAAACCATATCACTTGATGAAACTCAAATTTCCTTGGTCTCCTCTAAAGGTAGTGTGTTAACCGGAGGGAAACGTGTTCCGTTAGAGTGGGGTATTATGGTTCCTGATTACGATATTAATTTGATGTTGACTCCAGTAAATAAAAAATTGTTGCTACCTTTCATTATTCCCTACTGGGAAGGGCCCGTCGAAGTATCTGGATCACATCAAGCTAAGGGTTTTATGCAGTTAACTGGGTATTAATTGTTTAACTATTGTTGACTAAACTCGAAATATATAAACTCGCCAAATTAATTGTTTGGCGAGTTTTTTTTGTGCTTTACTTAGAGTGTAACAGGATATTACTAGTCCATTAATTGCGATCTTGCAACGTTGTTATATCGGAAATTACGAATTATTATATCAGCAGAAACGAAGTTATTTATCTGGTTGATTTTAAAGTTGATAACTATTCGCTCACTAATTGTTATTTTTATATTCAAAAGGGCTGAACATGACAGGCATTATCCGCGACTTCCTCAAAATGGAGTCTGCCAGTGGCATTTTACTCGTAATTGCCGCAGTAATAGCGATGATGGTAGCTAACTCTCCATTAAATGGCTTTTACCAAGGATTTTTACATACCTATGTTTTGGGGATGTCTCTTTCTCACTGGATTAATGATGGCTTGATGGCGATTTTCTTTCTAATTATTGGCTTAGAAGTTAAACGAGAGCTTATTGAAGGCGCATTGAGATCGAAAGAAACGGCAATGTTTCCGGCTATTGCGGCTGTAGGTGGCATGCTTGCACCTGCTCTTGTTTATATTATGTTTAACTCTCAAAACCCTGAAGCGATGGCAGGCTGGGCGATTCCAGCGGCGACCGATATTGCTTTTGCATTAGGGATAATGGCACTGCTTGGTAATCGAGTACCAATTAGTTTGAAAGTGTTTTTATTGGCTCTTGCTATTATTGATGACTTAGGTGCAGTGGTTATCATTGCACTGTTTTATACGACGGACTTGTCAATCATTGCACTTGTCGTTGGTTTCATTTCGACAGGCATACTGTTTTACTTGAATGCTAAAAAGGTCACGTCCCTTCATTGGTACCTGTTGATCGGAGCGATATTATGGTTTGCAGTCTTAAAGTCTGGTGTTCACGCAACATTAGCTGGTGTCTTGGTTGGCTTTGCTATTCCTATTAAGGGGAAGAACAGCTCTCACTCACCGCTTAAAACATTAGAGCATGCCTTGCATCCCTATGTTTCTTTCGGGATTTTGCCACTTTTTGCTCTGGCTAATGCGGGTATTTCTTTGCAAGGTGTGTCAATGGCGGGATTAACATCCATGCTTCCACTAGGTATAGCGCTTGGGTTATTGATTGGTAAGCCAATTGGTATCATGTCTTTTTGTTGGCTCTCATTAAAATTAGGCATTGCGAGGCTTCCTGATGGTATTACCATGAGGCATATCTTCGCGGTTTCTCTTCTGTGCGGCGTTGGCTTCACCATGTCGATCTTTATTTCTTCGTTAGCCTTTGGTTTGGAAAAAGAAGTGATGGACACCTATGCACGTTTAGGGATATTGATAGGCTCTACGGCATCTGCAATTTTAGGCTACTCGGTGTTGAGTATTGTGCTCCCAAAGCCCACAGCGGTAGTGACTAACTAACTTAGGTTAGTTGCTACTCACGTAAGAACTAGCTACTCACGTAAGAAACAGCTCATAACGTAGTTGATATGTTATGAGCTGTTAATATCTTGCAGCAGTATATGGCTATACGATGTAATATTGCAGTGGCGCTTACTATTTATTGTTAGTATCTATATAAAAAATTAGTTAAAAATCATTTGAGTAAGTCGTGATAGACAACTCACTGCCGAACTCCGTTCCGTGATCTCTCTCTTTTTATATTCCAGTATTTCCGTTGTATATAGTGGTTTCACTCGGTTATTCCGAGTGTTTCGTTCACAACAAGCGAGTATTCATATCAATTAAATTTGAATAAACTCCAATGCTAATAAATTTAACAGTTACATCGATAGAATCTACATATGCAAGTGTATTTAGTATTTCTTACTGATATGCATTTGTGATTGTTTTTCATATACTGATCATACTGATGCCCGTTACGGGTAAGCATTTCTACTGCGATACAATGTAGAAGATTTTGGAGACTATTTTTAATGCTGATTGCTGTTCTGTCGGGATTCTTCCTGGCGGTGTTTGTGCCGTGGTTATTCAGGCACTTTGGAGAACAAACAAGTAAGTTGCTCGCGATATTGCCAGCGACACTATTTGTTTACTTCTTAACATTCCTTCCTGCTGTTACAGAGCAGGGGCCACATCTATTTAGTTATGAGTGGGTCCCTACGCTGGGCATTAGTTTAGATTTTTGGCTCGATGGCTTAAGCCTTCTGTTTGCGTTGCTGATATCTGGGATAGGTTTTTTTGTCATTGTCTATGCTGGAAGCTATTTAGCTCATAAGCCAGATCAACGTAAATTGTTGATGTATTTATTGGCATTTATGGGTGCGATGTTAGGAGTCGTTCTTTCAAATAACTTGATGGCGATGTTTGTTTTCTGGGAGTTAACCAGTATCACATCTTACATGTTGATCGGTTATTACCATGAGAAAGAGTCCTCACGTAAATCAGCACTTCAAGGTTTGATGGTCACTGTCGGCGGTGGTCTTGCTCTTCTCGCTGGTATCATTGTTCTTGGCTCAATAGCTGGAACATACCAAGTTAATGAGATCATTGCTCAAGGTTCTGAACTACAGTCTCACCCTCTATTTATTGTGATGATGGTGTTGATACTCGCTGGGGCATTCACAAAATCTGCACAGTTCCCGTTCCACTTTTGGTTGCCGAATGCAATGGCAGCGCCAACGCCTGTTAGTTCGTACCTACACTCAGCAACGATGGTAAAAGCGGGCGTTTACTTAATGGCACGTCTTCAACCTACGATGGCTGGTCATGACACGTGGACATTTGCTTTAACGGCATTTGGCGCTACGACAATGTTATTGGGTGCGACGTTAGCGGTAACGAGTACTGATCTGAAACGTATCTTGGCGTACTCAACAGTTATGGCACTTGGTACATTGACGATGCTCATAGGTATCGGTACTGAAGCTTCTCTTCTTGCTGCGGTTGTCTTCTTACTTGGTCATGCATTGTATAAAGGGGCGCTATTTATGGCGGCTGGTACAATTGATCACGAAACAGGAACAAAAGACGTTAGAGAGTTAGGCGGATTGCGCAAAGCGATGCCATATACGGCTGCGTTTATGTCTCTTGCGGCGTTAGCATTAGCGGGTGTTCCACCACTGTTCGGCTTTATTGGTAAAGAGATGATGCTTGAAGGCGTGTTGTCTAGCCAATGGAGCATGCTATTAATCTTTATGACCCTGCTGACTTCCATCTTTATCGTTGCTTGTGCGGGCCTATTGGTGATTAAACCATTCTGGGGCGCGAAGAAAGAGACGCCGATTGAAGCTCATGAGGCACCTCTGGGGATGCGTTTAGGTTTTTCTGTACTTGCAACTGTCGGTCTTATCTTTGGCCTGTTACCAAGCCTTGTGAACCCATTAGTGACGTCTGCCGTCAATGCGATCTCTGCAAGCTCTCATGAATCGGTAGATTTGGCACTTTGGCACGGAATTAACCTTCCATTAATGATAAGTGCATTGGCACTGGGCCTTGGTTATCTCCTGTTTAAGAAGTGGGACGCAATTGGCCCAACAGCTTCCAAAGCTAAACCATTACTTTCTTACGGCCCAGAGCGTGGTTATGAGATCTTTATGGATAACCTAGTGAAGTTCGCTAAGTGGAGCACAATGAAGCTGCAAAATGGCTACATGGCAAACTACATCTTAACGATCTTCATTACGACTATCGCCTTAGTGGCTTACGCGATGTTCACCAAAGTTGGCTTCCACTGGGATATCGATTTCTCAGATGTGACCATTAAAGATATCGGCCTGTCGGTTCTAATTATTGCAGTGATCACTTACGCATGTATTACCCCTTTACGACTAGGCTCTGTTGCTGCAATTGGCGCACTAGGTTTTGCCATGGCACTAATTTATGTGTTCTTTAGCGCACCTGACTTAGCGATTACTCAGGTATTGATTGAAACATTAACGGTTATCATGCTAGTTCTTGTTCTGTTCAAACTGCCTAAGTTTCAAAAGCTATCAAGCAGTGATGTTCGTTGGAGAGACTGTATTGTAGCGGTTACCTTTGGCGCGATGATGGCGGTGCTTCTACTTACCGTGACTCACTTTGCTATGCCAGATCGTATCAGTACGTATCTGATTGAAAACAGCTACACCATTGCAAAAGGGCGCAACATCGTAAACGTTATTTTAGTTGATTATCGTGCACTTGATACATTAGGTGAACTGTTCGTTCTATCGCTTGCTGCGATTGGTGTAACGGCAATGCTTAGAACTAAGAAGGAAAAGTAATGAACAATACCGGTACTTCTCTCATTCTTCAGGTAGTGGCTCGATTTTTACTGCCTATGTTATTGCTGTTCTCTGTGTTCTTGCTTCTTCGTGGGCACGATGAACCCGGTGGTGGCTTCATTGCAGGGCTGGTCGCGTCAGCTGCGTTTGCGTTACACCTGTTTGCATTTGATGCGACTCAGACTCGAAAGTTAATTGGTATTGATAGTAGCTACTTAATGGGTGGTGGTCTGATTATCTCTCTATTAAGCGGTTTTATTGGTGTTATAAAATCGGGTAGCGCGTATTTAAGTGCAGTGTGGTGGTATGTTCATGTCCCTGGGCTTGGTGAGCTAAAGATCAGCACACCGTTAATCTTCGATATTGGCGTATATCTTGTTGTTACTGGCATGGTAACAACGCTACTGTTTTCGTTAGCACAGTTGGAGGAATAAATGACAACTCTATTTGCTATTGTCATTGGTGCTCTTTATGCGGCAGCACTTTACATGATGCTTCGACGCAGTGTGGTTAAGTTGGTTATTGGATTAATGATTTTATCCAATGCGACAAACCTATTGATCTTTACGGGCGGCGGCTTAGTTCGTGGTGCGCCACCTTTGATTGAAGAGGGGATGACAATGCCCGTGGGACCAATTGCGGACCCACTACCACAGGCCCTGATCTTAACCGCTATCGTTATTAGCTTTGGTGTACTGGCATTTGCCGTTGTACTGATTAAACGTGCTTATAAAGTGATTGGCGCAGACGATATGAACGAAATGAAGAGTACAGATTCTCAATTATGATGCTATTAATGCCTGTACTGATCCCAATGTTTGCGGCAGCGTTATCAATGATGCTGTGGAAACACCAAACGCTACAGCGTTGGATCAGTGTAATCTCAAATTTTTCGCTGTTAGTAGCAGCGCTCACGTTATTTCACACGGTGTACACCAGTGGTATCCAAGCGACCAACTTAGGTGGTTGGGATGCACCATTCGGTATTACACTCGTTGCGGACTTGCTCGCGGTTGTAATGGTTACCGTTTCTTCGGTTGTCGCTTTTTGTATTTCTATTTATGCATTAGCTACGATGACCAAAGAGCACGAGAAGTTCGGCTTCTACCCATTACTGCATCTAATGCTTGCGGGTGTTTTAGGCTCGTTCCTAACCGGTGATATCTTTAACCTGTATGTTTGGTTCGAGATAATGCTAGTGGCATCGTTTGGTCTGCTTATCCTTGGCGGTGAGCGTAGCCAAATGGAAGGCGCACTAAAGTATGTAACCCTGAACCTGTTGTCATCAGCTCTGTTCTTAAGTGCTATCGGTTTGCTTTATGCTTATGCGGGTACGTTAAACATGGCCGATCTAGGGCAGAAGCTGTCTATGTCAGATAACCCAGAAGTGGTTACCGTCATATCGCTACTGTTCTTGGTGGCATTTGGTATTAAAGCTGCGGCATTCCCGTTGTTCTTTTGGTTACCAGCGTCTTACCACACACCACCAGTGGCCATTTCAGCAGTCTTTGCAGGTTTGTTAACGAAAGTTGGTGTATACGCGTTGTACCGTGTATTTAGTGTCATCTTCATCGGTGATCTTGGTTTTACTCACCACACACTATTGATGTGGATGGGTATCTTCACCATGGTGACAGGGGTATTAGGTGCAGCAGCTCAGTTTGAAGTGCGAAGAATCTTGTCATTCCACATCGTGAGCCAAATTGGTTACATGATTCTTGGTTTAGCACTGTTCACACCACTAGCGATTTTGGGCGGCGTGTTCTATCTGTTCCACCATATCATTGTGAAAACCAATTTATTCCTAATCAGTGGCGTCATGCACCGTATGCATGGTAGCTATCGACTCGAGAAGTTGGGTGGTTTATACAAATCAGCGCCTTTCTTAGCTATTTTGTTTGCCATCCCTGCTATGTCACTGGCTGGCATTCCACCATTATCGGGCTTTTTTGCAAAGTTTGTAGTGATACAGGCGGGTATTGAAGCGAAGGAGTGGATCGGTGTGTTTGCTTCGTTAGCGGTTGGTCTATTGACTATGTATTCAATGATTAAGATCTGGGCTGAGGCGTTTTGGAAGAAACTTCCTGAAGACGCAGAAGTAAAACCAGCGATGTCAGACTCAGAGCGTCTGTGTCTATATTTACCAATCATTATTATGGCTGCTATCACCGTTTTCATCGGTATTAATGCGGAATGGTTTGTACAGCTTGCATCGATGACAGCTGATCAAATACTGGATCCGCAGCAATATATTCAAGCTGTGCTGGGAGGTCAATAATGCAGGCATTTGGATGGAATATGCTATTAGCACTGGCTTGGTTAGTGCTATCTGGCTCCTACACAATATCTAACCTTCTAGCGGGTATGCTGCTGAGTTACGTTGTGCTTGCCTATGTATTGCGCGATAGAGAACCATTTAAAGTCTATTTTGGTAAATTACCGAAAGTGGTTAACTTCATTTTGTTCTTTATCTGGGATTTGATTAAGGCTAATGCTCGTGTTGCTTACGATGTTGTGACACCAACACACCTAATGAAACCAGCCGTTATCGCTGTTCCATTAGATATTGATACTGATGGTGGTATTACTATCTTTTCTGCGTTAATCACGGTAACGCCAGGATCGTTAGCTCTTGATGTTTCGACGGATAAGAAAGTGCTTTACGTTCACTTAATGTACTTTGAAGATGAGCAACTTCATGTCGCTGAATTGAAGCGACTTGAAGCCATGGTTATTGATTTATTGGATTAGCACTATGTTAGATACGGTTTACGATATTTGTTTTATGATTCTAAGCTTAGCGCTGTTGTTTGCTTCAGTGCGCCTGCTTAAAGGACCATCATTGCCAGACAGAGTGGTTGCTCTTGAGCTTATGGCATCTTTGACTGTGGGTATGGTGGTTCTGTATGGAATGGCTTATGACCAACCGAAATTTATCGATGTGGCTATCGTTCTTGCGTTAACGTCATTTCTGGCGGCGGTTGGCTTTTCTCGTTACTTAGAGCACAGAGGAATCAGAGATGATGATTGATTTGATAATTGCTTTTTTTGTTCTAACAGGTGCAATGTTAATGTTGCTTGCGAGCTTGGGCCTAAATCGTATGCCTGATTTGTTAACTCGAATGCACGCGACTACAAAAGCAGGGGCATTAGGCGTCGGGTTGATTGTTGTTGGGTTCTGCATTGTCTTTTGGGATGATACTTCGATTGTTGTACGTGCTATGGCCGTTGTAGCGTTCGTCATTGTTACAGCACCAATCGCCGCACACGTGCTAGCAAGAACGAGTTATTTTGTAGGTGTGCATGTCTGGGATGGCACAGTAAAAGATGCGATTAAAGAACAGTACGACTTGAATACGCACCAGCTATCAAGTCGCTGCGAAGAGAAGAAGAAAGCTTCTTAATCTTTAGTCAGCTGAACAAAATTAATAGCAATAAAAAGAAAAGCGCTCGACTCGTTGTAAAACAAGTAGAGCGCTTTGTTGTTTTCAGATATCTATTTTTCAAGAATGGTAAAGATACTCCATTCCTCTACGACTTGCTCTTTTAAGCCAACTACCGTTGCAGTTACTTTTCGGTTAACTGCATGAGAGGCGGCATCTTCCTCTTCACTTTCTAAACGCGTCTCCCCATAACCGACAATCTCTACACGATTTGGATCGATTTCATAAGAGAGTAACTTATCCCTTACTCCTTGCGCGCGTTTCTTCGATAAATCTAAATTATATTCGTGGGAACCTACTTTACTTGCGTAACCTTGAATCTCAATGGAAGCAGACTGGTAGGTTTTTAAGAAATCTGCCATCGTCTGAATTTGCCCACTAAATACCGGGTTAATTTCATAGGAATCGTGCCCAAACAGGATTCTCAACTGCATAGAGTCTTGCTCTGAGATAGTCAGCCCACATCCGTCATTATCAACGGTTGCACCCGTTGGCGTTCCTGGGCAAATATCTCTGGCATTCACCACACCGTCTCTATCTTCATCCTTTAAGTCAGATATTTGGCTCGCTTTACTAGTTTCAATATATTCGTAGTCATCATTAGCGCAACCGGAAACAGCGAGAGTGATAGCGGCAATACTGATTGCTAACATTGTCTTATTCGTCATAATCAATACTCCACTCTTTGAGTCCAGTCTTCAGGAATATCAACCAGCAAGGCGTCAAGCAGTGAACCCGTTGCGTTCATCACTCGATACTTTGCATATTGCTCTGAATAGTGGGCATCTAAATAGTCTTTACGTGCTTCGAAAAGCTCGTTTTCCGTGTTTAGTAAATCCAGCAAGGTTCGCTGACCAATTTTATACTGTTTGTCATAAGCAATGACGGTTTCAGATGCAGAATCAACGTGATCGGCAAGGAAGTTCTTTTGCTGAAGTGTTAGATCCAATGCAGACCATGACAGTCGTAAACCTTCTTCAACTTGTCGGTATGCGTTATCACGTAGATCTTTTGCTTTGTTGAGTTGGTATGCCGCACGTTCTGTTAAATCGCTATCGGTACCACCATTAAACAGATTGTAACGGAGGCGAAGCATCGCTAATGTTTCTTCACTGCTGCCAGGGTCACCGCCGGCGTCATCTCGCCATGTTTGACTTGCTTCAACTGAAATCGTTGGGTAGTTCACTCCTTTAGTTTGTTCATATTGGAATCGAGCAGAATCGATATCAGCTTTCGCAATCTGAATAACAGGATGATTATCAAAAGCAACGTCAATGGCGTCTGTCATCGAAAGAGGTAACTTAGACTCATCGGCCCTAGGATAGATAAGCCCTAATGGTTGTTGACCTACAAGACGATAAAACTGTGTATGAGTATCGACAAGGTTATTTTGTGCGGCGAGTAAATTACCGTGTGCTTTTGCGATACGCGCTTCAACTTGCGAAACATCCGCAGTAGAGCCTATACCCGAATCGGATCTCCTTTTAATATCTTTATAGATTCGTTTATGTACCGCTAAGTTACTTTCGGAAAGAGCTAATACTTCAGTGGCTTTGATGGC
Source organism: Vibrio lamellibrachiae (assembly GCF_050337265.1). Lineage (NCBI taxonomy): Bacteria > Pseudomonadati > Pseudomonadota > Gammaproteobacteria > Vibrionales > Vibrionaceae > Vibrio > Vibrio lamellibrachiae. Next base: position 3,372 of record NZ_JAKJSU010000002.1, on the reverse strand, counting down.
ATCCAGATAAACCTGAGTCACTTGTAATGCGATGTCTTGTGAATCTGCGAGGATTTGCAATCGAACAGATTCCGCTTCTGCGGCCGTCCTGTCCATATCGCGTAGCGTGGCAGATCCATCCCATAAAAGTTGGGTTAAACTGATAGACGCCTCTTTACGTGTCATATCGGTATCTTCTGGGCTTCCCCCTGACTCATCAGCAGGGCTAATACCTTCATAACCGATTCCTGCATCTAAATCGATGCTGGGTAAATATGCCCCTCCAGACGCATCACTCTCTTTAACTTTACTGAGATACTCGTTATAAATACTTTTCACTTCGGGGTTAGTCGCTAATGTTATCGCTACTGCTTGTTCTAATGTTTGGCCATTGGCACCAAAACTTGCGGCGATTATACAACTTAGCAAAATAGGCTTATTCCATCTCACTCACTTGCTCCTTATTCGTATCCAACATGCACTACAACCCAAATTTTTAGCTCAATTTAAGCCTATAAATTTGCACTTCAATAAACACATCGATCTACATAGTGATGTTACACAGTTGTTATTCTCTGGAAGTTTAGTAGACGTTCCCTAAGTTTGAGAACCTAATTCAAAATTAAATTCCCTTAAATATTGACAACTTGTGAAATATGTCCGAAGTCAGAGTTTTTAATGACTGGAATATCAGTAAAAACGGTCTAAATTTAGATAAGAGTCAAATTGAATGTCATTTTGACAGATAACCCTTGCATGGGTTACCTGAGGATGCCGTCGTCATAGGAAGAGAATTATGGGTATTAGTAACTCGTCATTATTGGGCATTGCAAACGCCACCATAGTTATAGATGTTAATGGACAGATCAGAGAGCTAGGACCAGGGGAAACACCAGCACCGGGTGAGGTTCTTGTCACCGTAGATAACGGCAATCCTGATGTACCCAATATTCAGGCTGATTTGACGACCGAGGATGGCGGCTTTACCGGACTCGATTTAGAGGGCGAAATTGCTCAGATCTTCGAACAATTGGAACAAGGGGTCGATCCAACAGCCAATGAAGACTTCGCAACAGCCGCCGGTGGAGAAGCTGGTTCAGGTGGGACTGGGCTTCCAACTATCGCAAGAACTGACGCTCAAACTCAAGCAGCTACAGCATTTGATACTGAGGGGCTAGAGGGGCAGGGGCTTTCTGAAACACAGAGCCTTGCGCTGATCGACGTATTAGTCAATGAAGCTCCTTTCTTTAGCCTTTTTGCTGCTCCAATTGGGGAGAGCATTGCAGTTGAAACAGATGAAGATATTGCTGTTGCTGGTCAATTAACTGCAACAGACCCTGATGGAGATGATCTTACCTTTGTACTGGATAGTTTACCTGCGAACGGTGAGGTTACTGTTGGAACTGATGGTGCGTGGGAATATACACCTGATGATAATTATGATGGTGACGACAGCTTCACGGTGATTGTTTCGGATGGGCTAGGAGGCACGGACACCATTACAGTCGATATTGTCGTCAACCCGATACCGGAAATCAGCATAACTGGTCCATCAGTCATAGATGAAGGACAAGATGGAGAGTACACAATAAGCTTTGACAAAGCTTCGGACCAAGAAACAACACTAAACCTATCACTTGGATTAGGGACAGCTGAAGACGAAGATATTGGTGAAGCGGTAGTTGAAACAAATACAGGTGTAATTCTTACTGTTGAAGAAGACGGTACCGTTGTAGTGCCAGCTGGCGTTACATCATTGTCTGTTGTCCTCTCGACCATACAAGATGACGTTTATGAAGGAAGTGAGTCTTTCAGTCTAAACGTTGAATCAGTAAGTGGGTTAGTCGGAAGTGGCTCTGTTGATAGCAGTATTGTTGATGATGGATCGGGTCCAGGTGAGGAGCCCGATGATGATAGACCAACTCTAACTGTCGAAAATTCGAATAATGTTGTTGAAGGGGGCAGTGCAGTATTTGGTGTCGAACTCAGTAATGATGTGGACGGGGTATTGGATTACACCTTTACCTTGAATGTTGATGGTAGTGCGGAATTGACTGATCTCGTCACGTTTAATGGGATTACCGTCAGTTATACCGATGGTGAAGGTGCTCAAGAGTTCACTATCAGCAATGGTGACACGTTACCTATTCCAGGAGATGCTTCTGGGATCTCCGTGAGCGTTGCGACTGTTAATGACGATATTTTCGAAGGGAGCGAACACTTTGCTCTAGACGTGAGCGTATTTGGTGAGATTGGCGAGGAATTGGACGAGCTTAATCTGAATGACAGCGGTAGTGCGACGATTATTGATGATCTCGATGGTGAAGATAACGCTGATACGCCGGTACTGACGGTGGTGAGTCCAGATCCTGTGACAGAAGGCGACAATGCGGTCTTCGGTGTCTCACTGGATAAAGAGGTCGATGGCGAATTGACTTACACCTTCAGCCTTAATATTGAAGGCTATGGTGACGGTGATGATGCCGTCACTTACAGCGCTGAAATGGCGGATTTCTTGGCCAGTGGTCAACTCACGGTTACATATAAAGATGGCTCAGGCGTAGAGCAACCACCGGAATTAGTGGTCAATGGTGGCGAGCTTGTTTTACCGGGCGATGCAATCGATATCACCGTTAGTGTCGGTATCGAGAACGATGACATATTTGAAGGTACCGAGAGTTTTGGTCTGGACGTCCATGTTGATGGAGATATTGGTGACGAGCTTGATGAGCTCTCGCTTGATGGTCACGGTAGTGCAACTATCGTTGATGAGAATGGACCTGACTTTGATGATATGCCTGTTCTGACGGTTTCTGATGCGGGTGAAACTGTTGAAGGTGATAATGAATTCCCGGCTACGTTCTTAGTTGAGTTAGATAAAGAAGTGGACGGTTTACTCACTTACACCTTTAACCTCAATGTTGAAGGTTATGGTGAAGGTGACGATGCCGTCACTTACAGCGCTGAGATGGAAGATTTCTTGGCAAACGGTAATTTAACAGTGACCTACACCGTGGGTGAGGGTGACGATGCAGTTTCGCCTTCAACCGCCGTATCTGCAGTCGACGGCACAGTGGACATCCCGGGTAATGCTTACAACATTTCAGTTAGTGTTGATACGTTTAATGACGATATCTTTGAAGGTACCGAGAGCTTTGGTCTGGATGTCCATGTTGATGGAGATATTGGTGACGAGCTTGATGAGCTCTCGCTTGATGGTCACGGTAGTGCAACTATCGTTGATGAGAATGGACCTGACTTTGATGATATGCCTGTTCTGACGGTTTCTGATGCGGGTGAAACTGTTGAGGCAGATGACGCTGCTGCTGTCTTCTTAGTTGACTTAGATAAAGATGTCGATGGCGAATTGACTTACACCTTCAACCTTAATAT
>NZ_JAKJSU010000001.1:0-30276 GCF_050337265.1 Vibrio lamellibrachiae | reverse complement strand
CTTTCTCTTTAAGAGAGAATTTGGAGCGATACATCGGGTTCGAACCGATGACCTCAACCTTGGCAAGGTTGCGCTCTACCAACTGAGCTAGTATCGCATTAGTTAACCGTCACTCTTTACTACTGTGAAGCAATAAATCGACGNCTAACTGTAATGTGGTTGCGGGAGCCGGATTTGAACCGACGACCTTCGGGTTATGAGCCCGACGAGCTACCAAACTGCTCCATCCCGCGTCCGGATGCATTGTTTAAGACAATGAGACTAAACCATTTTCATTCTGAGCAAACGCTCAAAGAAACCTAAATTTCTTCTAAGAACAAAACTGGAGCGATACATCGGGTTCGAACCGATGACCTCAACCTTGGCAAGGTTGCGCTCTACCAACTGAGCTAGTATCGCTTTTCTAACAACGTTTCCGCTGTTTAGGGATGCGAATTATAAGAGCATTTATTTGTGATGCAAGTCATTATGAAAAAAAAATGGTTTTTTTTTCATACCTGCTTAAAAACCACGCACAATCAGCACTGTTTGCTTGTCATGTAAGCATATTCGGCAAAGCATTCTAACTCGTACCAACCGAAGATTGCGATATAAGCCATTATTTTCTTTGCCCGAATCGCGAATTGTTAGAAGAAACTTCAACTTTGATATAACGTTAACCAATAGCTCTTCACCTTGAAGCAGCGTGCGCAGTCATGGAACGACAGTTAATGCCACACTTAGTAAACCATCTTATTTTGCCCTATTTCCGAACACTGGTTTTCGGCGTATTAGTGTGTCTGCTGCTCTCATCTTGTGGTTCAGTGCCAAAACCACTAAGAAACCTAGGAAAAAGCGATATCGACTTTGTCATGGATGTGCATACACGCCAGCAAAAGCAGATGATGATTCGATTAACCCAAAAACTGTATACGCGAAATCCATCGCAACTTAAAAAGTCCCCGGGCATGACTCTTGAGAAGAGGATTGAGCAAATATTTGGCTCTCCTGATGAAACAGAGCTTCCATCCCTGATTTTTGATGAGCTTGGCGGGGCCACCAGTATTGATGCTGTTCTATTAAGTTTCGATGAGGAATTTAAAGGTGATCGCGTCTTTGCGGCTGTTGTTGGTCTAGCAGAGATGTTAAGACGTTCATACAACCACCAACAGGAGTTCTTTATTCTCGACTCACTAGATGAGCAAGCTCTCTATAACAGTGCGCGAAATATTGAAGTATTTGTTTGGCGGCTGTACCACCGTAGAGATTCAAATGGAGATCTGTACATCCTATCCAACCGCTTGAGCGAGAAAGACTTTGATACCAGCTTTGATCGGCTGTTCGCTAAAATGGCATCAGTCCAAGATATGATGGCACTTATCGTCGCTGACAAAACAGACCGCGGTATCACTAAGGTCGTTCATGGTGTGGCGCAGTTTGTCTTTATCCCGATCCCTTAATTGAAGAAAGCCCATAACGAAAAATGCCAACACGAATGCTGGCATTTAAATCAAAGGGAGACGAAATTAAATAGAGATAATCGTTTTACGATAATACTGAAGCTCTGCAATCGACTCACGAATATCGTCAAGCGCTAAGTGACTGCCACTTTTTGAAAAACCATCCAGTACTTCAGGCTTCCAGCGACGAGTTAGTTCTTTCAAAGTACTAACGTCGATATAACGATAATGGAAGTACTGCTCAAGCTCTGGCATATGCTTGTATAAGAAACGACGATCTTGACCAATGCTGTTTCCACAAATAGGAGATTTACCTTTCGGTACCCACTTCTCTAAAAACTCAATCGTTTGAGAAATAGCTTGCTGTTCAGTCACTTTACTTTGGCGAACTCTTTCAACAAGACCACTTCCATTGTGAGTTGTGGTACACCACTCATCCATTTTATCGAGTTCATCTTCTGTTTGATGAATCGCAAGAACGGGACCTTCAGCTAGAATGTTGAGTTCACCATCGGTAACGACAGTGGCAATTTCAATGATCTTATGTGTTTCAGGATCTAAGCCTGTCATCTCAAGATCGACCCAAATTAAGTTTTGCTCGCTAAAGGACATGAATCAGTTGCCTATTTGTTTACGTATAAAAGAGGTACTATACCCAAATAAGGATCCCCAAGATAGCTTTGAATCATTGGCATTCGGTGAAAAATAGGCACTTCTGAGGGTAGATCGCATCATCAATAACATATTGAAGACATCATTTTGGCAAAGAAGAAAAAATTAACTAAAGGTCAGGTTAGACGAGTTCGTAGTAACCAGAAAAAGCGCCTAACAAAAGAAGACTCCGTTCAATGGGATGAGACGATGCTGGGTGCAACCAAAATGGGCCTTGTTATCACTCGTTTTGGTCAACATGCTGATATTGAAGATCTTGAAACCCAAGAAATCCACCGCTGTAATTTGCGTCGTGGAATTGAAAGCATAATATCTGGCGACAAAGTCATTTGGCGTGCCGGGCTTGAATCTATGGCTGGAATTTCTGGTGTTGTCGAAGCCGTTGAGCCACGCACATCTATCTTAACTCGTCCTGACTACTACGATGGTTTAAAGCCAGTAGCCGCGAACGTTGACCAGATGGTGATCGTCTCTTCGGTGCTTCCTGAATTATCTCTTAATATTATCGATCGCTACCTCATCGCCTCTGAAACCGTGCAAATTGCACCTTTGGTTGTACTCAATAAAATTGATTTACTTGATGAAGAGCAACGCAAAGAGTATCGCGTTCAATTGAGCGAGTACGAGCGCATTGGTTATGAAGTTCTTTTTGTCAGTAAAGAATCTGGTGAAGGTATTAAAGAGCTAGAAGCGAAACTGAGTGACCGTATTAATATTTTTGTTGGTCAATCTGGTGTTGGTAAGTCGAGCTTAGTAAACGCGTTGATGCCTGAACTTCATATTGAAGAAGGTGCTGTGTCTGAAAACTCAGGGCTTGGTCAACATACCACGACGGCTGCTCGTCTTTATCACATTCCAAGTGGCGGCGATTTGATCGACTCTCCAGGAGTGCGTGAGTTCGGCCTGTGGCACCTTGAACCGGAAGAAGTCACTGAAGCGTTTGTTGAATTTCGTCCGTTACTTGGTGGATGTAAGTTTAGAGACTGTACGCACAATGATGACCCAGGCTGTATCATACGTGAAGCGGTTGAAAAAGGTGATGTTAGCAAAGCTCGCTTTAAGAACTACCATCGAATCATTGAGAGCATGGCGGAAAACAAAGCCAATCGACAATACTCAAAAAACAAAAAAGCGGATCTTTAAGCACAAAATTGTATGTAAATATTGTGCTATTACTGACTTTGAAATCATATTTGAGTAATATCTCGCGCCCAGAACGTATGTCGAACATTTAAACAGTATTGGAATTTTCATAATGGATAAGATTAAAGTTGAACTGCAACATTGGCTTCCAAAGCATGCTTTGACCCGATTAGTTGGTAAAATAGCGTCGGCTCGATTAGGCAGTTTGACCACCGCAATTATTCGTGGATTTATTAAACAATACAAAGTGAACATGGATGAAGCGTTGCATTCAGACCCTAAACACTTCAACACCTTTAACGAGTTTTTCGTTCGTGAGCTTAAAGAAGGCGTACGCCCTGTTTCTGAAGGTGAGCAACTCATTACTCACCCAGCTGACGCTTGCGTTAGCCAGTTTGGTCCTATTGTTGATGGTAAATTAATTCAAGCGAAAGGCCATGATTATACGTCGGTTGAACTGCTTGGTGGCGATGCTGCGCTTGCTGATGAATTTACCGATGGTGAGTTTGCTACGCTGTACTTATCACCAAGTGACTACCACCGTGTACATATGCCATGTGACGGTGTACTTCGCCAGATGATTTATGTCCCAGGTGATCTTTACTCTGTAAATCCACTAACGGCAGAAAACATTCCAAACCTATTTGCTCGTAATGAACGCGTTGTCTGTATCTTTGATACTGAATTTGGCCCAATGGCGCAGATATTAGTCGGTGCGACTATTGTTGGTAGTATCGAACTCACTTGGGCTGGCACTGTGACGCCTCCTCGTGGTAACACGGTCTATCGTTGGGACTACCCTTCTGAAGGCAACAAATCTGTGTCGTTTAAGAAAGGGGATGAGATGGGCCGCTTCAAGCTTGGCTCAACGGTCATCAACCTTTTTGCTAAAGATAAGATTCGCTTCGATGATTCTATGGCATTAACAGCACCGACTCGTATGGGTGCACCGTATGCCCACGTAAAAACTGAAGAGAATCCAGTTTCAGAATAAGACGCTTAATCTATATATGCCCTGCCTTAACTCAATCTAGAGAAACGCAGGGCATTTTTGACTAAAAACAAACCTACCTCGATAAACCTCGCCATTTTTCAAAACTATAACGTCCGTCCAAGTCCTTGAATATCAAATAGCTTATTCTACTTTGAGTTATTTTTATTGTAGGAACTGCTTCATGCCAGCACTGAATAAAGGGACATTAATAAGGCTATTTATCAGCTTTATTATTCCTCTCGCCGTACTATTCATTCCGATTGATCTCATTCCCATCGATGATCTCACTTTAATTCAACATCGCTTACTCGCCATATTCTTACTCGCAGCTCTCTTATGGGTGCTTGAGCCTGTTCCCGTGTTTGCAACATCAATACTGATCATCGCTCTTGAACTGATCATGATTTCAGATAAAGGGCTCCACTTTTTTCGCCAACCACCGCAAGGGCATGAGCTTGGCGAGTTAATGAAGTACACCGATATTTTCAGTGCTTTTTCTTCACCGATTATCATCCTATTTATGGGCGGATTTGCATTAGCAATAGCCGCATCAAAATACGAGTTAGATAACAACTTGGCTAGAGTTCTTCTTAAACCCTTCGGTACTCAACCAAAGTTCATCATGCTCGGTTTGATGCTGATAACCGCTGTGTTCTCAATGTTTATGTCTAATACGGCAACGACAGTCATGATGCTTGCTCTATTGGGGCCTATCGTTGCTTCAGCGCCAAAAGGGGATGTTGGTATCAAAGCGCTGGTTCTATGTATTCCTATTGCTGCAAATACGGGAGGGATTGCGACTCCCATTGGAACACCCCCCAATGCCATTGCACTGCAGTATTTAACGGAAGAGCACAGCATTGATTTTCTTTCTTGGATGATGATGGGGCTGCCTTTTGTCATCATACAGCTCACGATTGCATGGTTTTTACTGCAGAAATTATTCCCATCGCAGCAAGAAAGAATGATTCTAAAACTTAACGGAACATTTAAAACCAGCTGGCGCGCGATCACCGTCTATATAACGTTTGGCATGACGATTTTGCTGTGGATGACCACCAAAGTTCACGGTATGAACACCTACGTGGTTTCCATCATTCCACTGGCTGTCTTTACTCTAACTGGCATCATGGGTAAAGAAGAGTTAAAGCAAATCAATTGGGATGTACTGTGGCTGGTAGCAGGTGGTATAGCAATTGGTATCGGTCTTGATAAAACCGGATTAGCAGTTGCCCTAGCTCATGCGATCGATTACGAGTCTCTTTCTCCACTTGCGGTTGTATTCACTCTTTCGATCGTCTGTTGGCTAATGGCAAATTTCATGTCGAACACGGCAACGGCAAACTTACTGATGCCAATCGCAGCCGCTATTGGCGCCTCAATGGAGAGCCTTGCGGCCGTTGGTGGGCTGCAGGGGCTGCTTGTCGTCGTCGCATTCTCGGCATCACTCGGTATGATTTTACCCGTTTCAACACCACCAAACTCATTGGCTTACTCTACAGGGCTCATTGAAAGCAAAGACATGGCAAAGACCGGCATAATTATCGGCCTAATTGGCTTAATTATCGTTTACGCCGCCGTTTTGATCATCACGTAAGTAAAATGAACCCGATCTGCTCGTTAAATATTTTGACGAGCAGATCTCATTATTGAACACAACTGCATATAAATCGCATTAACCTCACCACTTCTAACCGAAATATCCGCTCAAGATCAACTTTACAACTGGTTACATTCAATAGCATATCTTGTTATATCCAGTGAAATACGCTGAATAAAATAAATATCCCAATTTTATATCTCGCTCAGAGTTTGAGCATTGTAAGTTATTTACGATTTAAGAAACGAAGGAAGGACAATGAGATATACCATTAAAAAGAAGATTCAAATCGCTATTGCAATCATTATTGCCATCGTAAGTGGTGTTCAAGCGTGGGTCTCCGTCAATCAACTCAAGCATGAAACCAACTCTGCCCTTAGCAGTGAGATGGAGAACGTCAGTATCGCCACTACTCGTTACATCAGTGAATGGCTAGATATACGCTCAAAAATGATGCTAGCCAATGAATCAAGCATTGCAAACGAAAGTAATCCAGATAAAGGCTTACTCATCACTAAAAAGGCTGGGAATTTCTTATCTGTCTATGCCGGATTTAATGATGGAACAATTGCCTACGGTGATAAAACAGAAGACTGGCCAAGTGATTACGACCCTCGCACTCGTCCTTGGTACAAAGATGCGATGAATCAGCAAGGTTTAATTTTAACAGAGCCTTACCAAGATTTTGATGGCAGCATTGTCATCAGCTTTGCAAAAGCATTCTCTGGTACAAAACAGGGCGTACTGGCTGCCGATCTAACTGTTACAACTATTATCGAAGAGATACTTAGCGTTAAACTCGATAACGATGGTTTTGCTTTCTTAGTTGATGGCAACAACAATATCGTAGCCTATCAAGATGAACAGCTCAGCCAGAAACCACTAACCCAACTAAACCCTGCTCTATCCAAACAAAAGATGGGTTCTTTGATTCAGAACTCGACACTCTCGTCTATGTCATGGCCTGAACAAGGAAACAAATTACTTTACGTGACAAATGTTCCAAATACCGATTGGGCACTGGGCTTGGTGGTTGATGAAGATCTTGCTTTTCACTCTGTCACAGAGCAAATCAAGTTCACCGCCATCGCATCAATTATTTTGTACATTCTTATTGCAGCCATCAGTACTTGGGTCATTACACGCCTACTACAGCCACTTCAAATTCTCTCAGATGCAGTCCAAGAGCTGTCACAAGGTGAAGGCGATTTAACACAGAGAATTAATATAAAGCGAATGGATGAAATTGGAGAATTGGCGAAGTATATGGATCAGTTCTTGTCCCAACTTCAAGAGATGCTCAAAAGTGTGGTCGAAAATAGCCAAACTATGTCAGATAACGCCAGTGAGGCAAACAACATATCTTTACAGGCCGCGAAACGAATCGAACACCAACAAAATGATGTTAACCAAATTGCCACGGCGATTCATGAAATGTCTGCAACCGCAGCCGAAGTGGCTAATCACGCCGAGTTGACAGCAAATGCTTCCCAAGCGTCTTCAACGGCTTGTGAAGAGGGTCAGCACGTCATCCAACAGAACCGCGAATCGATTTTAAACTTAGCAAAACAAATATCAGGAGCTTCGACTGTTATTGGTGAGCTTGAAAGTAATACTCAATGCATCAACCAAATACTGTCGACAATTCAGGAGATTGCAGATCAAACTAATCTACTCGCACTCAATGCCGCCATTGAAGCTGCTCGGGCTGGAGAGCAAGGTCGCGGATTTGCGGTTGTCGCAGATGAAGTTCGGATACTAAGCCAAAGAACACACGGTTCAACGGAAGAGATCCAAGCCATGATTGAGACATTGCAGTCGAACACTCGACAAGCAGTCCAAAGCATGGCGTCGAGTACCAAGCTGGCTGATACGAGCGTGAGTTACGCAGAAGAAGCGCAGGACAGTTTAAGTCGTATCACATCCAGTATTTCAGAAATCAACGATATGGCACTGCAAATTGCAAGCGCGGCTGAAGAGCAGCGAGCAGTGAGTGAAGACATCAGCCGTAATACTCAAGGCATCAAGGACGCATCAGATGAACTGGCAAACCAAGCTGCTCTAAGCAGCCAAAGTGCTTCAAATATGAATCACGCAACCAATGCTATGAGAAACCAGATTAGCCGATTCAAAGTATAGCGTTCTAATTCATTTTGCTTTGCATCAAGTAAAGCTTAAGGCATATTGAGAGCCATCTCTAACCCACGACCACAAGGACATATCGAACTATGGGTTTTGAATGGCTCGCATTAGCGGCAGCATTTCTTTGGGCAATCGCCAGCTTACTTTCAGTAACACCCGCTCAGCACCTTGGTTCTTTCGCTTACAGTCGATGGCGTATGGGCTGCACCTCGGTCATGCTCACAATAATGGCGCTCATTACTGGTGGCTGGGGAACCATTGAGCCTAGCTATATAACGCCGATGATGCTCTCAGGATTAATCGGAATCTTCATCGGTGACACTGCCCTGTTCGCTTGTTTAAATCGAATGGGTCCGAGACAAGCCGGGCTACTTTTCTCCTGCCACGCTGTTTTCTCTGCCGTTCTCGGCTACTTTATTTTCAGTGAAACCATGAGTAGTGCAGAGTTGTTAGGTTCAGCTCTTGTCTTTTCTGGTGTTATCACAGCGATCTTCTTTGGTCGAAAGGGGCGCCACCAAAGTAACTTAGACCACATAAAGGGGAAAGCTTGGATTGGTTTAGCTCTCGGGCTGCTTGCCGCGCTTTGCCAAGCGTTAGGTGGGATTATTGCTAAACCGATTATGGTGACATCCGTTGATCCTATTGCTGCCTCAGCGATTCGTATGATCACCGCATTTGCCGCTCATAGTCTGTTTTTGTTATCGGGGGCTAAGTTAGCCAAGGCGACAAAACCCATGACAATGTCTATTTTTAAGATTACCGCTCTTAACGGCTTTCTCGCCATGGCCGTTGGTATGACCTTAATTCTATTCGCCTTGCAAACTGGCAATGTTGGTATGGTCGCTCTACTCTCATCAACTACACCGATTATGTTACTGCCTATTCTGTGGTTCTATACCAAGCAACGTCCTAATTTTTATGCATGGCTTGGGGCCATTGTCGCTGTCGTTGGCACCGCGATTTTAGTTCAATAAATAACACTTTCAGTTGTGATAGCAATTTGATCAATAGGCAACTCTTTATTGTATCGATAGGAAGAATCATTGATCTTTAGCTACTGCAAACCCTATAAAATGTAGTAAAGTTACGCTAATTTGTTTTTAAAGTTACTTTAATTTTTGACGAGGTCATATCTATGTCTGCTAAGAAGCCAATGGCTCTAGTGATTCTTGACGGTTGGGGATACCGTGAAGACAACGCAAGCAATGCAATCAACAATGCTAAAACACCAGTAATGGATGAGCTAATTGCAAGCAACCCAAATACTCTTATCTCAGCTTCTGGCCTTGATGTAGGTTTACCTGATGGTCAAATGGGTAACTCTGAAGTTGGTCACACCAATATCGGCGCAGGCCGAGTGGTATACCAAGACTTAACACGCATTACTAAATCAATCTCTGATGGTGAGTTCGTTGAGACACCAGCTCTAGTCGAAGCTATTGATGGCGCTGTTTCTGCTGGTAAAGCGGTTCACCTAATGGGGCTAATGTCTCCAGGTGGCGTTCACTCTCACGAAGATCACATCTACGCAGCTGTTGAAATGGCAGCGGCACGCGGTGCTGAGAAAATTTACCTACACTGCTTCCTAGACGGACGTGATACACCACCTCGTAGTGCTGAAAACTCACTACAACGTTTTGATGAATTATTCGCTAAACTAGGTAAAGGCCGTATTGCTTCTCTAGTTGGTCGTTACTACGCAATGGATCGTGATAACAACTGGGATCGCGTACAAGTAGCTTACGATTTACTAACTCAAGCGAAAGCTGAGTTCACGTTCGACTCTGCGGTTGCAGGCCTTGAAGCGGCTTACGCTCGTGATGAAAATGACGAATTCGTAAAAGCAACGGAACTGAAAACTGAAAGCCAAGAAAGCGCGAAAATTGAAGATGGCGATACTGTTATCTTTATGAACTACCGTGCTGACCGTGCTCGCCAGATCACCCGTACATTCGTTCCAGCATTTGATGGATTTGAACGCGCGGCATTCCCTGCGATCAACTTCGTGATGCTGACTCAATACGCGGCTGACATCCCTCTAGCGACAGCGTTCCCATCAACATCTCTTGAGAACACATACGGCGAATGGCTATCTAAGAAAGGTCAAACGCAGCTGCGCATTTCAGAAACTGAAAAATACGCACACGTCACTTTCTTCTTCAATGGTGGTATCGAGAACGAGTTTGACGGTGAAGAACGTCAGCTTGTTGCTTCTCCAAAGGTAGCGACTTACGACCTTCAGCCTGAAATGAGCTCTGAAGAACTGACGGATAAATTGGTTGCCGCAATCAAGTCAGGTAAATACGACACTATCATCTGTAACTTCCCTAACGCAGATATGGTTGGCCATACTGGCGTCTACGAAGCTGCTGAACAAGCGATTGAAGCGCTTGATTCTTGTGTTGCTAAAGTTGTTGCAGCAATTAAAGACGTTGACGGCCAGCTACTTATTACAGCAGACCACGGCAACGCTGAAATGATGGTTGACCCAACTACTGGTGGAACTCACACCGCTCACACTAACTTACCTGTACCGCTAATTTACGTTGGCAACAAAGAGTTAGAGTTTAAGCAAGGCGGCAAGCTTTCGGATCTTGCGCCAACAATGCTTGATCTTGCCGGTCTTGAGATCCCTGCTGAAATGACAGGTGATGTACTTACTAAATAATTGAGCCTAGCTTGATTTGATCAAATGCCTCAAAAGTCACTCTCTATAATTGAAAGTGCATTGAGGCATTTTTTATTGCCTATATATTTATCAAAAAATAGCCTTCGTGAAATACCAACTACCCTGCAACTTTTAACATAGCTCTTTCTTCTCACAAAATTCTTTGGGTATACTAAGCGCTTATTTTAATTATTGGACCCCACGCTCTATGGCGAAGTTTTTATCAACGTTATCATTTAAGAATCGTAGTGAGTTTTTAATCATACTCACCGTATTAACGTTGAACTTTATAACGCCTAGTCATGCTTCTTCTCCCAATGAGTTGAAAGGGGTTAAAAATGAAATATCTCGCCAACAAAGTTCTGTCTCAAGTCAGCAGAAAAAACTCAACAATCTGCAAAGTACGCTAAAAAAACAAGAACTAAGCATTAGCGATCTAGAAAATGAAATTAAGAAAACCAAACACTCACTCGCGTCTTCAGATAAAAATATTAAACAGATTGATGAAAAGATCGCTCAGCTTAATGCACAAAAGAAAGCCCAAAGCGATACACTCGCTGAGCTCATCAAGACCTACTATGTCACCCAGCGAGCAAACACCGCCTCTAATATTCTAAATAATGGGGTCGAAGAAGACCGCATTAGCCAATACTTTCAGCACTTAGCAAAAGAGCGCGCATCAACGATTACTTCGCTTGAAAAAACCCATCAAGAACTCGATAAGAATCAAAGACAGCTTCAGCTTGAAAAACAGCAAATTGCTAAGTTACTTGACCAGCAAACAAAGAGACACAAAAGCTTAAAGCAGGGGCAAACTCAGCGAAACCAAACCGTTACGAAAATTAGACAAAGTATCTCTAGCGACAAGGTTTACCTTTCAGAACTGCAACGTAACGAAACCAGACTTAAAGCCGAAATTGCCAAAGCAGCCAAGCGAAATAGCGTTCCAATGGATGGCCTTGCTAAGCAAAAAGGCAGGCTACCTTGGCCACTTAAAGGAAAATTGCTTCACAGCTATGGTTCAAAACAGGCCGGGCAAAGTAACTGGAATGGTATTGTTATTGATGCAAAATATGGCCAAGCGATTAAGTCAGTCTACCCAGGCACGGTTGTTTTTGCTGAATATTTGAGAGGCTATGGCCTTGTAGTACTGCTTGACCATGGTAAGGGTGATATGACTCTGTATGGCTTTAATCAAACCCTACTCAAGAAAGAAGGGGATAAGATTGCAGCTGGTGAAACTATCGCGTTAGCGGGCGATACAGGAGGGCAGAGCCGCCCTTCCCTGTACTTTGAGCTACGTCGTAACAGCAAAACTCAGAACCCTAAGTCTTGGCTCACTCGCTAAGAGTAAAACTCTTCAACTGTTTTGATAAAGATATCTACATCACCTTTATCTAGTGCATTAATGCCAGCAGCAGCAGCCCTACCGCCACCAGTAACAAACTGACTGCAAATATCACCAGCACCTTGCTTATTATTTAGCGGGGCTCTCAAAGAGACCGTATACGTCCCATCAGTATTCTCAGTAAATACTGCGTGTGCGGAGTTTGGTGCTTGGTTGGCTAATAAATTGCCATACACGCCACTAATACGACGTGACGCTGCGTTATTGGGTAACTCAAACAGGCCAAGCTTGTCGCTGCGATGCTTTGCATTAATCGCTAGTGCCTTATCCATATCTTTTTGATACGCCTGTTGTAATTTGTAAAACGGCGAATCAAGATCTGCAATTACATCAAATGGAGATGTGTATTTTATCAGTGCCTGATACAGGTCAGCTGGGGGATAGTGAAGATCATCCACTTTCGCACCGTATCCATTGTAATTGATCAAAGTGCCCAACTCTTTCAGCTGATCTTTTTGCCCTTGAGACAAACCTTGTTTATCCGACAGCTCATCCGCTACTACAATTAAGTTATCACCATAGGCCGCTGTAATAGCCCAAAGATGATATTGACCGCCCAACAGTTTATCGATAATCAGTGCTGTACAAGTATTTGCATCAAGATCGATGTGCGCATCTAATGCTGGGTGACTGGGAATATCACCAGATTGATGATGATCCGCATAAAAAACTTCAACACCTTTCTCTAGAGCGGCTTGTAAGCCATCAATATTCTTTGCCATCGATACATCAAGCACAGTCAGCGTGTCTTGTTTAGAAAGCTCCAGTGTTTCAACCAACTTAATGTCTCGCTTTACTCCGGTAACCAACGTAGAGCTCTTAGGGTCAGCCAATCGCAGCTGAAGCAAAGCGATAATGCCATCAGCATCACCATTAAAAACATCGAAGTGCATAATAAACCCTTGATAGATCGACAAATATAGAAAGAAAAAAAGTGCCATTAAGCACTTCTTTAAATAATACGGAATAACTTAATTTGTTAAGCGTGGATCGCTTTGACACCGTCTTCCAATAACAAAAGCTGTTCAATGCCAAGCTCTGTGGCTTTAGGCTTCACGACCGCTATCATCTGCAACATGCCTTGCAGCACAACTTGCTCGGTAATCTTAGAGTCTGGAGACATCGCAGATTGGTAGGCAAGCCAACCACAAGCAATTAAGTGTAAAGTCGTTACGAGAGGTTTCATTTCTACTTCTTCAACAACCAATAAATCAAGTTCAACAAAGGCCCTCATAATATTCACTAAGTTACTTTGCAGCTTATCTTGCACTTGAATGTAGTCATCGTGCAGCTTGGTATCACGTTGAAGGATTTCAGGTAAGTTAGCGTAGAAAAAACGATATTTCCACATAAGTGTGAAGATAGAGTCTAGGTAATGCTTAAGCAACACTAAGCTCTCTTGCTGCCCTTGAATTGGCGTAAATCGTTCAAGTAACTCTTCCGAATAAAGAGTAAAGATATCGTGGACAATTTCTTGTTTATTTCGAAAGTGGTAATAGAGGTTACCAGGACTAATTTCTATATGAGCAGCAATATGATTGGTCGTAATATTACGCTCACCATGCTCATTAAATAGCTCTAAGGCTGCGTGTACAATTTTATCGCGAGTCTTCATTTATTGCTCGTATCCTTTCGGTCAATCGAATCAGTATAGCGACAAGTGTACCGCATAACAAAAAAGCGCCTGGTCGTATCAGGCGCTTTCAATGGTTTACTCGGTTATTTGTGGTATGGCTTTGATAACTCGTGAACCGCCTCAACAAATACCCCGGCATTCTCAGGCGGTACATCCAGATGGATACCGTGACCAAGGTTAAACACATGGCCGGTTCCATCGTTACCAAAACCTTCAAGAATGGTTGCGACCTCTTCGCGAATTCTTTCTGGTTGAGCATAAAGAACGGAAGGATCCATATTACCTTGTAAGGCAACTTTATCACCAATACGTACTTTTGCATCAGCAATGTTAATGGTCCAGTCTAGGCCAACCGCATCGCAACCTGTTGCCGCGATTTTCTCAAGCCACATGCCACCATTTTTGGTAAATAGAGTGACAGGTACACGACGACCTTCATTTTCACGAATCAGGCCATCAACAATCTTGTGCATGTACTGAAGTGAGAACAGGTTGTAATCACGAGGAGTCAGAACGCCACCCCAAGTATCAAATACCATCACAGACTGAGCGCCCGCTTTGATTTGAGCATTTAGATACTCAATAACACTGTCAGCCAGCTTGTCTAGAAGCATGTGTAGCGTTTGTGGTTCTGCGTACATCATCTTCTTAATTTTAGTAAACGCTTTCGACGTTCCGCCTTCAACCATGTAGGTTGCTAGTGTCCAAGGGCTACCAGAGAAGCCAATTAACGGTACGTCGCCGTTAAGATCTTTACGTATCTGACGTACCGCATTCATTACGTACTGAAGCTCACCTTCAGGATCTGGAAGACCAATTTTCTCAACATCAGCTTTACATGTAATTGGCTTATCAAATACCGGACCTTCACCAGTCGAAAAGCGCAATTCTAATCCCATCGCATCAGGGATCGTCAATATGTCAGAGAAAAGGATCGCAGCATCCAGAGGGAAGCGACGAAGAGGTTGAAGAGTCACCTCTGATGCTAATTCTGCATTTTTGCATAAAGACATGAAGTCGCCAGCTTCCGCGCGAGTAGCTTTATACTCAGGAAGGTATCTACCTGCCTGACGCATCATCCATACTGGCGTGTGATCAACGGGCTGTTTGAGTAATGCACGAAGATAACGATCATTTTTTAATTCTGTCATTCCATTCTTCCGATATTTTAGGCTTTCTGTTGAGGCCAGTATTCTAACACCGATCAGCTCTCAAAAGCGGTATGCTTTGCAACGAAGATCAAGTTATTAACTATTAAATCAATGCTTAATTTGCACCCATGATCTAACAGTGCTAAAAATTCGTTTGCTAGCGAAAATTACAATAATAATCTGAGTACTTAGTGCTCAGCATCTCATAACGACATCTTACTTACCCCCTCCTTCTCGGAGGGTTTTTTTTGCCTGTAACACGCTATTTTTATTAGGAAATCATCCTATCGATTAATTTACGCGCGATGGTTCCCTTTGGTGCGATAGGCGGCAAATCGTCAAAGTCACACCATTTTGCGTCACTCAATTCTCGATAATCTGGTTTAACCTCTCCTGAGTGATAATCTGCGAAAAATGCCATCATCATACTCGACGGAAACGCCCAAGGTTGGCTAGAAAAATATTCTATATTCTTCACCTCAATCCCAGTCTCCTCTTTGACCTCCCTAGCTACGCATTGCTCAAGGGTTTCACCTACTTCAAGAAAACCAGCAATCACTGTGTACATGCCATTTCGGTGCCTTGGGTGCTGTGCAAGCAAAATTTGATTACTCTTACGAACGGCAACAATGATGCATGGGAAAATCCGAGGATAATGCAACGTTCGACATTCTGAACACTGCATCGCTAATTGATTTAGATTGAGATGATTTCGCCCACCACAAATTGAGCAAAAACGTTGTGTTTGGGTCATATGGCCAAACTGAACCGCCTTACTCATTAATAAAAAAAGCGCTTCAGGGAACTGTAAACAGTCCCTTAGCGAGGTAAATTCAAGTTCAATGTTGATATCGGCTTCATTTAGCCACATGACAGGATGGCCTTGATAGCTTGAAATTTTCACAGCCTGTTCATCAGGAAGATTTAGCTCGCTCGCAGTCCCAAAAGGTAGCAAATCATCAACCAACCAAATATCACTTCCCGATACCACACACCAAAACACTTTACCCAACCCTTTGTTGTTACCTTTTTTTAACATCACCTTATCTCTTAGCTTGCAGTTCGTTCATTTTACTGGCAATCTAATTTATACCAGAGATTATTCTTAGTTAGTATATTTCAGCACTCTGGACGTATTCTAAATGGACACTTTGCACCGCAAAGCTAATGAGTACACAACGTTGTGTACCGATCATGAGGGCATGGTCATGCTAAGTAAATTCAAACAAACGCAACAACAATGGGGTGGCTCAAGTGAGGTTATTGATCACTGGCTGGAAACTCGTCAACTGCTCATTGTTGAATACTGCAAACTAGCGGCTTTACAGCCGTCGGCTCAAAAAGCGGCAGTATCAGAACTCCCAACACCTAAAGCACTCCAGTCTTTCTGCCAACATTTGGTCGATTATATCTCTGAAGGGCACTTTAAAATTTATGACATGGTAATGGATCAATGGCGTTCGACTGGCTTTGAAGCCACGGACGATATTAACCAGACCTATGGAAAAATCGTACTCACCACGGAGCCTTTGCTTAATTTCACAGACAGCTACGCGGCAGTAAGCAGTGATGATCCACTTGAAGATTTTGTCGGTGATCTTTCGCTTATCGGTGAGATTATCGAAGTGCGATTTGAAGTTGAAGATGAGCTCATTCAGTTAATAGCAAATAGCCTAGCAGTGCCTCCTGGCGCATAAATAACTGGCTATAGAAAATCGTTTAAGTATCACTTTATCGGTGGTACTTATATGTGCGCACATCTAAACCCTGGCTCCTTCTCCTTATTTATCATTTGTCACCTGATATAAATTCACTTTCAGACTTCTCAATCTCAGCACCTCCATTGTGGTGCAGTTCTCTACGACCCTTCTTTCTATAAAACCGTATATTTCAAAAATTTTCTGCTTTTAATTAACACTTCTTTTATGTGTCACTTCAGCCGTAAAAACAAAAAAGGCACCCGAAGGTGCCTTTTTTCATCACTAAAAGTGATTCTTTATCAGAGAGCTTAATCTTCTGAAGAGAAGCCAGCGTTTAGAAGTGCTGCTAGATTATCAGTAGCTTGTTCAGCTGACGGACCTTCTTGCTCAGCTTCACGCTGCTTTTGACGCTCTTGGTGGTATGCGAAACCAGTACCAGCAGGGATCAGACGACCAACAATTACGTTCTCTTTCAGACCACGAAGGTCATCACGCTTACCAGAAACAGCTGCTTCTGTTAGTACGCGAGTCGTTTCTTGGAACGATGCTGCTGAGATAAATGACTCAGTCGCTAGAGATGCTTTAGTAATACCTAGTAGGTCACGTTCGTAACGTACTAGTTCTTTACCTTCAGCTTCTAGAGCACGGTTAGCAATCTTAACGTTGTGGTATTCAACTTGCTCACCAGGTAAGAACTCAGAGTCACCCGCGTGTGTAATAGTACACTTACGTAGCATTTGACGAACGATAGTCTCAATGTGCTTATCGTTAATCTTAACGCCTTGTAGACGGTAAACTTCTTGAACTTCGTTAGCGATGTACTGAGTCACAGCGTGAATGCCACGTAGACGTAGAATGTCATGTGGAGTCTCTGGACCATCAGCGATTACATCACCACGTTCGATCTTCTCACCTTCGAACACGTTAAGTTGACGATGCTTAGGAATCATCTCTTCGTAAGCGTCACCGCCTTCACGAGTGATAACTAAACGACGCTTACCTTTCGTCTCTTTACCGAATGACACAGTACCTGTGTGCTCAGCAAGAATCGCAGGCTCTTTAGGCTTACGAGCTTCGAATAGGTCAGCAACGCGTGGTAGACCACCGGTGATATCTTTGTTTCCGCTCGATTTTTGAGGGATACGAGATAACGTGTCACCGATGCCAACTTCTGCGCCATCTTCGATGTTTACAATCGCTTTACCAGGTAGGAAGTAGTGAGCTGGCATATCAGTACCAGGAATCATTACGTCTTGACCTTGTGCATCAACAAGTTTGATAGCTGGACGCATATCTTTACCTGCTGCTGGACGAGCGGCTGCATCAGTTACTTCACTTGAAGAAAGACCAGTAAGATCATCAGTTTGACGAGAAACAGTAACACCATCGATCATATCAACGAATTGGATACGACCTGCCACTTCAGTGATGATTGGCATTGTGTGCGCTTCCCAGTTAGCAACAACTTCGCCTGCAGTAACTGCATCGCCGTCTGCTTTACTTAGAATCGAACCGTATGGCAGTTTGTGTTTCTCTTTAGTACGACCAAATTCATCAATAATCGTCATCTCAGAAGCACGAGATGTGATAACCAGTTTCTTATCTTTGTTGATAACAAACTTAGCATTGTGAAGTTTAACAGTACCAGTTGTCTTAGCTTGAATGCTGTTTTCTGCTGCGGCTGTAGATGCTGCACCACCGATGTGGAACGTACGCATCGTAAGCTGTGTACCCGGCTCACCGATAGACTGAGCAGCAATAACACCTACTGCCTCACCTTGGTTTACTAGGTGACCACGTGCTAGGTCACGACCGTAACACTGTGCACAACAACCGAAGTCTGCATCACAGGTAACTACTGAACGTACTCGCATACGGTCAACTGAGTTATCTTCCATGATTTGACACCACTTCTCATCAATCAGAGTATTACGTGGAATCAGTACATCTTCAGTACCAGGCTTAAGAACATCTTCAGCTACAACACGACCAAGAGCCAGCTCAGAAAGTGCAACTTTAACGTCACCACCTTCGATATGAGGCATCATGTCGACACCTTCATGTGTGCCACAGTCATGTTCGTGAACTACAACGTCTTGAGCAACGTCTACTAGACGACGAGTTAGGTAACCCGAGTTTGCCGTTTTCAGTGCTGTATCCGCAAGACCCTTACGAGCACCGTGCGTTGAGATAAAGTACTGAAGGACGTTTAGACCTTCTTTAAAGTTCGCAGTGATCGGCGTTTCGATGATTGAACCATCTGGACGCGCCATCAGACCACGCATACCCGCTAGCTGACGAATCTGTGCAGCAGAACCACGAGCGCCCGAGTCAGCCATCATGTAGATGCTGTTAAACGACTCTTGTTGCTCTTCTTCACCGTCACGGTTTACAACAGTCTCAGAAGACAGGTTATCCATCATTGCTTTCGCAACACGGTCATTGGTAGATGCCCAGATATCGATAACTTTGTTGTAACGCTCACCCGCAGTAACAAGACCAGATTGGAATTGCTCTTGGATTTCGCGAACTTCTGCTTCTGCTTCTTCGATCTCAGTGTACTTAGCTGCTGGTACAACCATATCGTCGATACCAACTGAAACACCAGAAAGTGCAGCGTATGCAAAACCTGTGTACATGATTTGGTCGGCGAAGATAACTGTGTCTTTTAGACCAAGCTTACGGTATGCCTCGTTAAGAAGAGTAGAAATTTGTTTCTTACCCAACTTCTGGTTAACTAGGCTAAACGGTAGACCTTTAGGCACGATAGCCCACAACATTGCACGACCAACAGTTGTATCAACCATGTCAGTACTAGTTGTGCTATTACCATCTTCATCAACAACGGTTTCAGTGATACGTACTTTAACGCGAGCGTGTAGCTCAGCACTCTTAGTACGGTATGCCTTCTCAGCCTCTTCAGGGCCAGCAAGGTACATACCTTCACCTTTCGCGTTGATCATGTCACGCGTCATGTAGTAAAGACCTAATACAACATCCTGAGAAGGAACGATGATTGGGTCACCTGATGCTGGCGACAGAATGTTATTCGTCGACATCATAAGGGTACGAGCTTCTAGCTGAGCTTCCAAAGTTAACGGTACGTGTACCGCCATTTGGTCACCATCGAAGTCGGCGTTATATGCCGCACACACTAGTGGGTGAAGCTGAATCGCTTTACCTTCGATTAGTACAGGTTCGAACGCTTGAATACCAAGACGGTGAAGTGTTGGTGCACGGTTCAATAGTACTGGGTGCTCACGGATAACTTCGTCTAGGATATCCCAAACGATAGCTTCTTCGCGCTCTACCATTTTCTTAGCTGCTTTGATTGTCGTAGCCATGCCACGAGTCTCTAACTTGCTGTAGATGAATGGTTTGAATAGCTCTAGTGCCATCTTCTTAGGAAGACCACACTGGTGCAAACGTAGATATGGACCAACTGTGATAACAGAACGACCAGAGTAGTCTACACGTTTACCTAGAAGGTTCTGACGGAAACGACCTTGTTTACCCTTGATCATATCAGCAAGAGATTTCAGAGGACGTTTGTTAGAACCAGTAATCGCACGACCGCGACGACCGTTATCTAGAAGGGCATCAACAGACTCTTGCAGCATACGCTTTTCGTTACGTACGATGATGTCTGGAGCCGCTAGCTCTAGAAGACGCTTCAAACGGTTATTACGGTTGATTACACGACGGTATAAATCGTTCAGATCAGACGTTGCAAAACGACCGCCATCTAGTGGTACTAGAGGACGAAGATCTGGCGGAAGTACAGGAAGTACAGTTAGGATCATCCACTCAGGATTGTTACCTGATTGAATAAACGCTTCAACTAGCTTAAGACGCTTAGTCAGCTTCTTACGCTTAGTTTCAGAGTTTGTTGTCTCTAACTCTTCACGCATCTGCTCAGCTTCAGCGTTCATATCCATGGTTGAAAGCAGATCTTTGATCGCTTCAGCACCCATCTTAGCGGTGAATTCATCACCCCACTCTTCTAGACGATCAAGATACTCTTCTTCAGTAAGCATCTGTGATTTTTCTAGATCCGTCATACCCGGTTCAGTTACTACGTACATTTCGAAGTAAAGAACACGCTCGATATCACGTAGAGGGATATCCATCAACAAACCGATACGAGACGGCAGTGATTTAAGGAACCAGATGTGCGCAACTGGAGATGCTAATTCGATGTGGCCCATACGGTCACGACGAACTTTAGTTTGTGTAACTTCAACGCCACACTTCTCACAGATAACACCACGGTGTTTCAAACGCTTGTATTTGCCACAAAGACATTCGTAGTCTTTAACTGGACCAAAAATACGCGCACAGAAAAGACCATCACGTTCTGGTTTGAACGTACGATAGTTGATCGTTTCCGGTTTTTTAACTTCACCAAAAGACCATGAACGAATCTGGTCTGGAGAAGAAAGACCGATTTTGATTGCGTCAAATTCTTCGGTCTTGTGCTGTGCTTTTAGAAAGTTTAATAAGTCTTTCACATTCAGCTCCTGTAAGGAGTTAAAAGCAGCCCGGTTTATCCAGGCTGCTTTCTAACAAATAACCCAATTCTCTATAACAGAAAAAGAGATTACTCTTTGTCTTCTAGCTCGATGTTGATACCTAGCGAGCGAATCTCTTTCAACAATACGTTGAACGACTCAGGCATACCAGGTTCCATGCTATGGTCGCCATCTACGATGTTTTTATACATCTTAGTACGGCCGTTAACGTCATCAGACTTAACAGTTAGCATTTCTTGAAGCGTGTAAGCAGCACCATATGCTTCTAGTGCCCATACTTCCATCTCACCGAAACGCTGACCACCGAACTGAGCTTTACCACCAAGTGGTTGCTGAGTTACTAGGCTGTACGAACCAGTTGAACGAGCGTGCATCTTGTCATCAACAAGGTGGTTTAGTTTCAGCATGTACATGTAACCAACAGTTACAGGACGCTCAAACGCATCACCAGTACGACCATCAAACAATGTAAGCTGACCAGACTCTGGCAGATCACCTAGTTTTAATAGATCTTTAATCAATGCTTCAGAAGCACCATCGAACACAGGCGTTGCAATCGGAAGACCAGCACGTAGGTTTTGAATCAACGTACGAACTTGATCATCAGACAACTCAGCAATGTCAACTTTCTGGCGAGTATCACCAAGATCGTAAACTTCCTGTAGGAAATTACGGAACTTGTGCAGTTCCTGTTGTTCCTTCAGCATTTTATTGATCTTGTCACCGATGCCTTTCGCAGCTAGACCTAAGTGTACTTCTAAGATCTGACCGATGTTCATACGCGATGGTACACCCAGCGGGTTCAGTACGATATCAACAGGGCGACCTGTTTCATCGTATGGCATGTCTTCAACAGGGTTAATCTTAGAGATTACACCTTTGTTACCGTGACGACCGGCCATCTTATCACCCGGTTGGATACGACGCTTAACAGCTAGGTATACTTTAACAATCTTAAGTACACCAGGTGCTAGGTCATCACCTTGAGTGATTTTACGACGCTTAGTTTCAAACTTCTTATCGAAATCAGCTTTTAGCTCATCCCATTGCTCAGCAAGTTGCTCAAGCTGCGATTGAAGCGCATCGTCTTCAAGCGTTTGCTCTAGCCATTGCTTACGACCAATAGAGTCAAGCTTAGCTTCAGAGTAACCACCATTGATTAGAACAGCACGAACACGAGCAAGTAGACCACCTTCAAGAATTTGGAACTCTTCAGTAAGGTCTTTCTTAGCTTCTTTCAGCTGCATCTGTTCAATTTCAAGCGCACGCTTGTCTTTCTCTACGCCATCGCGAGTGAAGACTTGAACGTCGATGATAGTACCTGAAACAGAGTTTGGTACACGCAGTGATGTATCTTTAACATCTGATGCTTTTTCACCGAAGATTGCACGTAGTAGCTTCTCTTCAGGAGTCAGTTGTGTTTCACCTTTAGGGGTTACTTTACCAACTAGGATGTCGCCACCCTTAACTTCAGCACCAATGTAAACGATACCTGACTCGTCTAGTTTAGACAGAGCAGATTCACCTACGTTTGGAATATCAGCAGTGATCTCTTCAGAGCCCAGCTTAGTATCACGAGCCACACAAGATAGTTCTTGAATGTGAATCGTCGTGAAACGGTCTTCTTGAACTACGCGCTCAGATACTAAGATCGAGTCTTCGAAGTTGTAACCATTCCAAGGCATAAACGCGATACGCATGTTTTGACCAAGCGCTAGTTCACCAAGGTCTGTTGAAGGACCATCAGCAAGAACGTCACCGCGAGCAACAGGTTCACCTGGCATTACGGTTGGGCGTTGGTTAATACATGTGTTTTGGTTCGAACGCGTGTATTTCGTTAGGTTGTAGATGTCGATGCCGGCTTCGCCAGGAATCAATTCATCTTCATTTACCTTAACTACGATACGAGAAGCGTCTACTGACTGAACTTGTCCACCACGTTTCGCTACCGCTGTAACACCAGAGTCAACTGCGATGTTACGCTCGATACCTGTACCAACTAAAGGCTTATCTGCTTTTAGTGTAGGTACGGCTTGACGTTGCATGTTCGCACCCATCAATGCACGGTTCGCATCATCGTGTTCTAGGAACGGGATAAGCGATGCAGCGATAGATACTACTTGGTTCGTCGCAACGTCCATGTAGTTAACATGTTCACGTGGGTGAAGACCAGATTCACCTTTCTGACGAGCAGTGATTAGCTCTTCAGCGAAAGTTGAACCTTCAGTTAGTATTGTATTCGCCTGAGCGATAACGAACTGACCTTCCTGAATAGCAGAAAGATAGTCAACATCTTCAGTTACTACACCATCAACAACACGACGGTACGGAGTCTCTAGGAAACCGTAATCGTTACAACGTGCAAATGCTGATAGAGAGTTAATCAGACCGATGTTTGGACCTTCAGGTGTTTCGATAGGACATAGACGACCGTAGTGAGTTACGTGTACATCTCGAACTTCAAAACCAGCACGCTCACGAGTTAGACCACCAGGACCTAAAGCA
The DNA here is from genome assembly GCF_050337265.1 of Vibrio lamellibrachiae. Classification (NCBI taxonomy): domain Bacteria; kingdom Pseudomonadati; phylum Pseudomonadota; class Gammaproteobacteria; order Vibrionales; family Vibrionaceae; genus Vibrio; species Vibrio lamellibrachiae. The sequence continues at coordinate 6,686 of NZ_JAKJSU010000001.1, read as the reverse complement.
GAAATACGACGCTTGTGCGTTACTTCTGACAATGGGTTGTTTTGGTCCATAAACTGAGACAGCTGTGAAGAGCCAAAGAATTCTTTAACTGCAGCTGAAATAGGCTTAGCGTTGATAAGGTCCTGAGGCATAATTGCATCAAGATCACCAAGGCTTAGACGTTCTTTAACAGCACGTTCTACACGAACTAAACCAACACGGAATTGGTTTTCTGCCATTTCGCCAACGCTACGGATACGACGGTTACCAAGGTGGTCGATATCGTCCACTTCGCCTATACCGTTACGGATCTCGATTAACTTTCTCATCACCGCAATGATGTCAGTTTCATCTAGCGTGCCACGTTCTTCTTCTTCTTCACGCTCAATTGAGCTGTTGAACTTCATACGGCCTACAGTTGATAGGTCGTAACGATCTTCATTGAAGAACAAGCTTTGGAACAATGTCTCTGCAGCGTCTTTTGTTGGCGGCTCACCAGGGCGCATCATGCGGTAGATTTCTACCAGAGCTGAAAGGCGATCGACAGTACTGTCAACACGCAATGTTTCAGACATGAATGGACCGTGGTCTAGATCGTTCGTAAATAGAACTTCTAGAGCTTTGTGACCCGCTTGAGATAAGTTTGCAAGAGCTTCTAGGCTGATTTCGTGGTTTGCACCAACAATGATCTCGCCAGTTGCTTCGTTGATGTAATCTTTCGATGCAACTTTTCCAACGATGTACTCTACTGGTACTTCGATGTGCTCTACGCCATCTTTTTCAAGTTGACGGATGTGACGTGCCGTAACACGACGACCTGTCTCAACGTAAGTCTTACCATTTGCTTCAATATCAAATGACGCAGTTTCACCGCGTAGACGATCAGGAACTAACTCCATTAATAGAGTTTTGTCTTTAACTTCGAAGTTCACTTTAGTAAAGAACAGATCTAGGATCTCTTCTGTGGTTTTACCAAGTGCACGAAGAATGATCGAAGCTGGTAGCTTACGACGACGGTCTATACGTACGTATAAGTTATCCTTAGGATCGAACTCAAAGTCTAACCATGAGCCACGGTAAGGAATTACACGTGCGTTATATAGAACTTTTCCTGACGAGTGGGTCTTACCCTTATCGCTGTCGAAGAACACGCCTGGGCTTCGGTGCAGCTGGGATACGATAACCCTCTCAGTACCATTAATTACGAAGGTACCATTGTCTGTCATAAGCGGAATTTCGCCCATGTAGACTTCTTGTTCTTTAATATCTTTTACGGTACCTGCTGGCGCGTCTCTATCATAAATCACTAGGCGTAGTTTAACGCGTAGAGGTTTTGAATAAGTTACGCCGCGGATTTGACATTCTTTAACATCAAATACAGGCTCACCAAGACGGTAGCTAACGTATTGCAGCTCTGAATTGCCGTTATAGCTCTGGATTGGAAATACAGAACGGAAAGCAGCTTCAAGACCGTATTGCCCTTCAGGATCCTGTTCGATAAATTTGTCGAACGAATCGAGCTGGATCGATAACAGGTATGGAATGTCCAAAACTTGTGGACGAGTACCAAAATCCTTACGGATGCGTTTTTTCTCGGTATAAGAGTAAACCATGGGGTTCCTCAGCTCGCTGATAAGTGACCCAAACTGCCCAAGGCATTCAAAGAATGGGGCAGTGACTAACAACTGTTTACTGTAGTGACATTACTATCTAAAAATAATAATGCTTTTTTGCATGGATAACGGTGCTTAAACAGCGGGAAAATTCACCGGGACCCTACAGCGCAAAAAGGCCGGTGGTTAATAAACCACCAGCCATTAGCCTTGCGGCTATGAAATTAAGTAATAATTACTTGATTTCAACAGTTGCACCAGCTTCTTCTAAAGTCGCTTTTAGCGCTTCAGCTTCAGCTTTGTCAACGCCTTCTTTAAGTGCAGCAGGAGCTGAGTCTACAAGACCCTTAGCTTCTTTAAGGCCTAGACCTGTAGCGCCACGTACTGCTTTGATAACTTGTACTTTGTTACCGCCAACAACAGTAAGAACTACGTCAAATTCAGTTTGCTCAGCAGCAGCTTCGCCACCAGCAGCGCCACCAGCTACAACAGCAGCTGCAGCAGTAACACCAAATTTCTCTTCCATAGCTTCGATAAGCTCAACAACTTGCATTACAGACATTTCTGCAACTGCGTCTAGGATTTGCTCGTTAGTAATAGACATAACAATTCTCTTTTAAGTCAACAATTAGTTTATTTTACAATCAGTAGAAAGCAAGGCTTATGCCGCAGCTTCTTCTTTTTGATCACGTAAAGCAGCGATAGTACGTACCAGCTTGCCAGCTGAAGCTTCTTTCATGCACATCATTAGGCGTGCAATAGCTTCGTCGTAAGTTGGTAGTGTCGCTAGTACTTCAGCGTCAGTTAGTGCGCCTTCAAATGCAGCGGCTTTGATCTCGAACGTTTTATTCTCTTTCGCGAAGTCTTTAAAAAGACGCGCGCCAGCACCTGGGTGCTCGTTAGAGAATGCAATCAGAGTAGGACCAGTGAAAGTGTCTTGTAGACACTCGTAGTCTGTACCTTGAACTGCACGGCGTGCTAGAGTGTTACGCACAACTCTCACATAAACACCCGCTTCACGCGCTTGTTTACGTAGAGAAGTCATTGCGCCAACTTCAACGCCACGAGAATCAGCTACAACTGCAGAAAGTGCACCACTGGCAGCTTCGTTGACTTCAGCAACAATTGCTTTTTTGTCTTGAAGGTTTAAAGCCATTTGGATTTACTCCTGGTTGTCGTTACACCACTCACTATTATCACAACAGTGAGAGTTAATAAGGTGCAGTCCCAGAAGAAAGAAACTCGATACAATGAAACATCATACAAAAAATCTTTCTGTCAGTTCGGGCACCATCTACGTAGGACGATTAAGTTAACTCAAAAAATTAACACCTACGGTCTTGGACGGAGACTGTTTCTAACTCAATTTATTGATTAATCAATAAAAGGAATCAACGTCAGCCCCAACCACAAATTAGGCGCAGAATTATACATCAATTCTGCGTCTAAGCAAATAATTATGCTTTTGTATCAAGACTAGCTTGATCAACAACAACACCAGCACCCATAGTGGTAGAGATGCTTACTTTCTTCAGGAAAGTACCTTTCGCTGAAGAAGGCTTTGCTTTCTTAAGTGCAACTAGAAGAGCTTCTAAGTTCTCTTGAATTTGCGCTACTTCGAAAGAAGCTTTACCAATAGTAGTGTGGATGATGCCGTTCTTGTCGTTACGGTAACGAACCTGACCAGCTTTAGCATTTTTAACTGCTTCAGCAACGTTAGGAGTTACAGTACCAACTTTAGGGTTTGGCATTAGACCGCGTGGACCTAGGATAGTACCTAGTTGGCCTACAACGCGCATTGCATCTGGAGAAGCAACAACAACGTCAAAGTCCATTACGCCTTTCTTAACTTGCTCAGCAAGATCTTCCATACCAACGATGTCTGCGCCAGCTTCTTTAGCTGCTTCAGCGTTTGCACCTTGAGTGAACACTGCTACGCGAATGTCGCGGCCAGTACCGTGCGGAAGTACAGTTGCACCACGTACGTTCTGATCAGATTTACGAGCATCGATGCCTAGGTTTACAGCAACGTCTACAGACTCAACGAATTTAGCAGTTGCTAGTTCTTTAAGAAGAGCTACAGCTTCGTTGATTTCGTATTCTTTCGTTACTTCAACTTTTTCACGAATAGTGCGCATGCGCTTAGTTAGTTTTGCCATGATCTTAACCCTCTACCACTAGGCCCATTGAACGAGCAGTGCCCGCAATAGAACGCTTCATCGCTTCAACGTCAGCACCAGTCATATCAGCAGCTTTAACTTCTGCGATTTCTTGGATTTGAGCGTCAGTAACCGTACCCACTTTTTCAGTGTTCGGACGACCAGAACCAGACTTAACGCCAGCAGCTTTCTTAAGAAGAACAGCAGCAGGTGGAGTCTTAGTTACGAATGTGAAAGAACGATCGTTGTAAACAGTGATTACAACTGGAGTCGGTAGACCTTTCTCAACAGATTCTGTTTTTGCGTTAAACGCTTTACAGAATTCCATGATGTTCACGCCGTGTTGACCTAGAGCAGGACCAACCGGTGGACTTGGGTTCGCCATACCAGCTGCTACTTGCAGTTTGATATAAGCTTCAACTTTCTTAGCCATGATATTTCCTAATTTTGGGTTCAAACGCCAGCTTTTAAGCAAGCTCCCCGTTTTTCAAAAAAACTTTCTACAGTAATACCTGTAAAAAGGCGCGAAATTATAAGCATAATCCGCGCCATTAACAAGCATTAAAAAGGTGTTTTTTTAATCAAGTTTTTCAACTTGACCAAATTCAAGCTCAACTGGTGTTGCACGACCAAAGATCGATACAGACACTTTAATGCGGCTCTTCTCGTAATCTACTTCTTCAACAGTACCGTTGAAGTCAGCAAATGGACCATCATTAACACGAACCACTTCGCCCGCTTCGAACATAGTCTTAGGACGCGGAGCTTCGCTCGCTTTCTCAAGACGGTTCAAAATAGCATCAGCTTCTTTGTCAGTGATCGGTGCCGGACGGTCAGAGGTACCACCAATGAAGCCCATTACACGAGGAATACTGCGCACTAAGTGCCAAGATTCATCGTTCATCAACATTTGCACTAACACATAACCAGGGAAAAATTTGCGTTCGCTTTTGCGACGTTGGCCAGCACGCATTTCTACAACTTCTTCTGTAGGAACCAGTACTTCACCAAACAACTCTTCCATGTTGTGCATTTTAATATGTTCGCGTAACGATTGAGCTACACGGCCTTCATAGCCTGAAAAGGCTTGAACAACATACCAACGTTTTTTTGGAGCTTCACTCATGAATTAAAACCCTCAGATTCCAGTTACAAAGGCAACAAGACGAACCATAATGCCGTCAATGCCCCAAAGTACTAGAGCCATTACAATACATACTGCTAATACGATCAATGCTGTTTGCATGGTTTCCTGGCGTGTAGGCCACACCACTTTGCGTACTTCCATACGGGATTCGCGTGCAAACACGATCGCTGCTTTACCTTTAGTCGTTGTCGCAGATACACCAAGTGCAGCAGCGATTAATACAACGACGCCTGCAGCACGAATGACTACAGACATTTCACCATACAGGTAATTACCCACAACAGCTGCGGCTAGCAAAACAAAAGTGAGGATCCACTTCATCATGTCTGCGCCATTTGAGCTATCAGGAGTTTCAGCATTATTTGCTTTCATAAACCAACCTGTCATAAGTCTTAATATAGACGACAATAACCCCGCTGTTGCAGGGCGAATTCCATAACATCAACAAAATGTCACTATTGATGCATACTCTCGCGGATGAGGAAAAAACCTCAAACCAAATTCCTTATTTTACACTTCATTGTTCGTAAAACCAACGAGCATAATATTCAGTGCATAAAAAGGGCATCAAATGATGCCCTTTTTACTAGTAGTTAGTCAAATCTTAATCAAAGATTTTAGCAACAACACCAGCACCTACTGTACGGCCACCTTCGCGGATTGCGAAACGTAGACCTTCATCCATTGCGATTGGAGCGATTAGCTCTACAGTCATTTGGATGTTGTCACCAGGCATTACCATTTCTACGCCTTCTGGAAGCGTGATATCGCCAGTTACGTCAGTTGTACGGAAGTAGAACTGTGGACGGTAACCTTTGAAGAATGGAGTGTGACGACCACCTTCGTCTTTAGACAGAACGTATACTTCTGACTCAAAACGAGTGTGTGGGTTGATTGAACCAGGAGCAGCTAGTACTTGGCCACGTTCAACTTCTTCACGCTTAGTACCACGTAGAAGTGCACCAACGTTCTCACCTGCACGACCTTCGTCAAGCAGCTTACGGAACATTTCAACACCAGTACAAGTAGTAGTTGTAGTCTCTTTGATACCTACGATTTCTACTTCGTTACCTACGTTTAGGATACCGCGCTCGATACGACCAGTTACAACAGTACCACGACCTTGAATTGAGAATACATCTTCAATTGGTAGTAGGAACGGTTGGTCTACTGCACGCTCTGGAAGTGGAATGTAAGAATCTAGTGCTTCTGCAAGCTCAACGATCTTGTCTTCCCACTGCTTTTCGCCGTTTAGTGCACCAAGAGCTGAACCTTGGATTACTGGAAGATCATCTCCTGGGTATTCGTACTCAGAAAGAAGTTCACGAACTTCCATCTCAACTAGCTCAAGAAGCTCTTCATCATCTACCATGTCACATTTGTTCATGAATACGATGATGTAAGGGATACCAACTTGACGACCAAGTAGAATGTGCTCACGTGTTTGAGGCATTGGGCCATCTGTTGCAGCAACAACTAGGATACCACCATCCATTTGTGCAGCACCAGTGATCATGTTTTTAACGTAATCCGCGTGTCCTGGGCAATCTACGTGTGCGTAGTGACGCTCTGGAGTATCGTACTCAACGTGTGAAGTTGCGATTGTGATACCGCGCTCACGCTCTTCTGGAGCATTATCGATTGATGCGAAGTCTTTCGCTTCACCGCCGTATACTTTTGACAAAGTAGTACAGATAGCAGCAGTTAGAGTTGTTTTACCGTGGTCAACGTGGCCGATAGTACCAACGTTTACGTGCGGTTTCGTACGTTCAAATTTTTCTTTAGACA